>JBCCKZ010000237.1:0-7842 GCA_039027135.1 Planctomycetota bacterium | reverse complement strand
GTACAGAACTGGTCGCTTGCCTTATGTCTTGGCGACATTCGCTACCTCGTGGTCGAGTCAGTTTCAAGAATCCCTGCTGTAGCGAGGCTCGCCAAGAGCCTCGGCCAACAAAACCACGCAGACCGAAAGTCTCGGCGACATTCGCTACCTGGGCGGTCGTGTCAGTTTCGAGAATCCCAGCTGTAGCGAGGCTCGCCAAGAGCCTCGGCCAACAAAACCACGCAGACCGAAAGTCTTGGCGACATTCGCTACTTTGTTATCGTGGGCCGCTATTCAGTGACTACCGGTTGAACGACTCACCAGGCGTTTCAGCGATCGCATTGACCTGCTGAACCTCCGATTGCGAATCGGTCGACGTGCTCTCAAGCGCCGCAATCCAAGCCGCCGGATCATCACCAAAGTCCTGACCTGTCGAATCACGCAGAGCCACCACCGCAAGCGACCGCGTGGCGGGATTTCGATCGCGTAGGGCTACCTGCAAGGCCGTCCGTGCCATCGGATCGTCGAATCTCGCCAGTGCGTTCATGGCCGAATGTCGGACATCGTCCTCCACTTCGGTACCCAGAGTCGCCGCCAGCAAACGAATCGCTTCGGGTTCCTGCCGCTTTGAGAGGGCGCGACAGGCCTCCATGCGAACTTTGAGACTTTCATCATCGAGACCTTTCTCGATCAATGTCACCGCCGTCGTATCACTTAGCCCAGCCGCTGCACGAACAGCCAACCGCCGCATTTCAGCGTTGGGATCATCATTGATGATGCTTTCCAAGTTGGGTTTGACGACCGCTTGGCTTTCTGCCGACATCGACGCGATGGTGTCTCCAAGGTCAAGCAGCTCGTGCCGACGGGTATGTTCGGTCTTTCCAATCTCGGCGTCCCGTCTCCATTCCCCCATCGAAAAAAAGGGATTGGCAACCTTCAACGCGTAGAGCGGTCCGTCTTGGCAACCGACAGCGGTCGCCGCAGCGGCAAGGCAACAACCGAGACCCAAAAAACGAGCGAACTTTGTGTGGCGAATATTCATATCGCGGCGTTATCAAAGGCATTTCGCCCGAGGAAAGAGCAAATTGCCGGAGTCCAAAAATCCGCCTTTTCGTGAAACTAGACAATCGCTAAAGTCCGCTCGATGCACGTTCGGAAGGTTTCGAACGTGAAACGGATTTCACCAATGGATCCACCATTGGTTCGGTCAAGGAAGGAGACCCACCGTGTTGCTCGAACGCATCGATATCGATCGCCATGGCCCCCTCGATTGTGTCGAGATTGGCCCCATGTCCCAATCGCTCAACGTCCTCCACGGACCAACCGGCAGTGGCAAGACAGCGATCACGCGATTCATTCGCGATTCCTTGTTGGGCAACCAAGCGAATGATGATCCGGTCTATCCTCTCGGCATGATGTCGTCCTCAAACGGTCGTATCGTTTGGGCCGACCGCCATGGTTTGGTGCACTGTTATCGCGAACAGGACGGCACTCGTCATGGACGGCGCACGATTGAAGTTGAGCGGCGTGACCAAAACATCCGCTCTCATTACCCTCGTGATATCTATGATGCGAAGGCTGGTGGATTCACAACCGAAACCATGGCTAGCGAGTGCGTTGAGCTTCCACCTTCCATCGTCGATGGAATCGTCACCGACACCGCGGTGACGAATGTCGCCCGTGTTGTGGCTTCCTGCATCCGAAGTGGCTTGGATGCACCAGAGACTTACCGCGACGTTTCACATGCTGATTGGCAAACTGCTTACACCAAGGCACGGGTTGAGAATCGAACTCCTTGGATCGAGTCTCGATCATCCTACGTGAGTCCCACAGTTTCGCGGGATGTGGCCTGGCATGCCGAACTTGACGAGCTGCATCGTCGCGGCGATACACTTCGCTACCAAAAAATCGACAATGAACGTTGGATTGACACGCTAAAAAGTCGATTGAATGCCGCTGAACAACATCATCGCGAGTATGCGCACGATGCCAATTTGATCGACCCACAACTCCAGGCCCTCGACAGCGAAGCGTTACATCTTCGCCGCGTTCTCGATGACTTGAATCGACTCCGAGACCAGGTGATCGCTGCCAAGGACGATTGGACACGTTACTCGAACGATTCCATCACTGCCGATGCCTATCGTCGATACCGCTACGATGACTTCCTGTACTGGATCGATCATGGACCCACTGTCAACTCGACTTGGTCAAGTGATCCAAATGTCTACCGATCGATTGCCGATATTGAATGGCGTCTTGATTCGATCACGCGTCACTTAAACGCTTTCAATGCTGATCCCGCGGGCTATCGTCCCGTCAGCCATCCTCGTTATGGCGACGTTTACTCATCTTCGATTCGTGGTGTCCATGATCATGTTCGCTCTTGGCGTGGCTGGTTGCCGCCACTTGGCATGGCCCCCATCGATGCCGGTCGCTACGGCGATGTGCATTGGACTCGATCAAGCTGGTTCGATGGCTTTCGAAATGAAATGAATCGCCGCCTGGACGCGATAGAAGTTGATCGCCGTTGGATCACAGAGAACTTGGATCGTGTCGCCGCCCATCGCGGTGAGCTTCTCGTCCGCCGTGGATGGTTGCGTTCCGAACAAGACCGTCGAGATGGCTGGCAATACGAAACCATTGCGAGCTTGCGTAACCAGCTCGACCACGCGATCGCCGAGGACCAAAACCTGTCTCGACAACTCGCCGATATTCATGCTGCCGCAGTCCGGATGCGTCGATCGCTGCCGGTGCATGAAGCGAGCACCAACGTTCGCGTTTCTGAGGATCTTCGGCACTCTCGCAGTCCTTTAATGGATCTTGCGAGCGGCTACCTGAGTCAATTGACGGGAGGCGCCCACCGAGAGATTCGTTGGACTTACCGACTTGTCGAGATGCTTGCAGGAAACTCCAACATCGATCTGCGACATGCTATCGATCATCCCGACTATCGAGTCCGCCACAATCGCGAGCTCGATATTGTTGACTCGTCGAAAATCGATGGTGAACTCATCATCGATGGACAAGCCGAATCACAGCTACCTGCATCGACTCGTGCGATTGCCGCACTCGCGGTAAGGCTGGCGGCCGGAAGCATGCTGGAGCGACTCGGCCGACCTGTTCCAATTGTGATTGAAACGGCCAATGAGCTTTACAACATCAATGGTTCTTCTATCCGTGAGTCCTACCAATCACATTGGCGTGACAACTACGTGGCAACCGGTGCACACCCACTGGTTCAGACTCTGACAACGTACGCAAATGAAGTTAGCCAGATTTTACTGCTGACCAGCGATTCGAATTTGGCGGAGCAGCTCAGCCTAGCCGGCGGACGTCGATTCGATGTTCGCACGAATCGAATCGTGCACGAGCACCAACCTCATTGGCACAATCGCTACTCTGCAGACCGACACGAATTCAAGCCGCAAGCGTCTTATGTTCATCCGAACAACTTTGTGCCATCCGGCGATGCCAATCGTGATCTCGATATCGCATGGCGAGAAGACGATGTCTTCTACACCGATCACACGACAACGTCCAAATATCCACGAGCCTATACGCCCGTGACGAGTAATCCGAGCTCATCTCTCGGGGTTGTTTCCCCAAGCGTTGAACCCTCGAACGAACAGGTTACCCGAAGGACTTCACTTCGCAATTCTCTTCGCAGCGACAACCCGTTCTATCTGTCAGTCGACAGTCCCATCGATCAGGCTCCGTCGGTCGACGCGGTGGCCGCAGCCCGATTGCGTTCGCTGGACGTGACCCACATCACGCACCTGATGCAACGCGATTCCAACCGATTGGCTGATGCCATGGGCATGGCGGATGTCGAAGCATCAACGATCCGACGCTGGAAGGCCGAGTGCCGACTGGTTTGCCGTGTTCCGCACCTTCGAGGATTTGATGCGAAGGTGCTTGTTGGATCTGGAATCACCACCCCTGACGAGCTCGCCTCAATGGACCCTGTCGAACTCCTGCAAAGCGTCGAGGGTTTCCTAGCCACCAAAACAGGTCAACAACTCTTGCTCAGTGGCAGCAGCCACGAATTATCGCGTTTAACAAGCTGGATCGCTTCAGCCAACGCAGCCAACAGTGGTGATGTGTTTGATAGCGATCGCTACGAGCACGGCGGCGATCCTCACGCCTATGATGATGACGATTATCGATATGGGATTCGCTCGACCCGAACCACGCGTTCGCCTCGAGGACGAACCATCGACTCTTCCGCTCGCAGTCGTAGCTCACGTTCAAGCGGCCGCAGCTCGCGATCCAGCAGCAGCCGTCGTCGAAGATCCGGCGAGTATGATCGGCAGCGAGAACCCCGTGAGATCCGCAGTCGTCGTCGCACTACAACCACATCGAGAAGCCGCAGCGAGCGTGACCGAGATTACGACCGCGATGGACGATCCCGCCGCTGGCGTCGAGACCGCGAAGCTCGAGGTAGTGAAGCTCGATCGCCCCGAACACGCGAAAGCTCGCGACGCTGGAACGAACGAGAATCCGAAAGCCAATCGGAAGAAAAAGTACTCAAGTTCTATCTCAACCGCCAAGACCCCGTTGTCGATGCACCGTCCATCGGCCCACGCATGGCATCTCGTCTTGAGGCCATTGGCATTGTGACCGTCGACGATCTCCTCAACGCTGATGCGACAGAAATCGCTGAAGCTCTCGATCACCGACGTGTTGATGCGGAAACCGTGCTGGCTTGGCAACAACAAAGCACTTTGGTCTGCCGAGTGCCGATGCTTCGCGGCCATGATGCTCAATTGCTTGTCGCAGCAGAGATCACGACTCCCGAAGAGTTGGCGACTCAGGATCCCGAAAGTCTGTTTCCCTCCATCGATGAAGTCGCTCGTAGTTCCGAGGGCAAACGAATCGTTCGAGGCGGAAAGCTGCCGGACCTTGAAGAGGTGACCGAATGGGTGCAATACGCTTCCCACCATCGCTCTCTTCAAGCGGCATAAGAACTTGAACTTGAACCTAAACTCGAACTTTGACGCGACTCTCAGTGCGACAGTTCGAGTCGAGTTTTGCTTCCTATCTAACCCGCAGGCAAACGATCACCCGATTGGTCGCCTTTCCATGTCGGTGCTTGGTGAGTGTATCCTGCATCGCGGACTGATTGTTTCTCTTTAATCAACCGCATTTGGTCGACCGTATAGAGCTTTGGCATCACCCGATCAGCTCGTCTGAGTCGGTACACGATCTGGCTTCGGCGTCGAATGAAATGCATGCCCCACACGTGCGCAACGAACTTCTCTCGTTCCATGCCGAGACCCACGATTTCCACCTCATCGCCAACATCGATACCTTCGTGATCGATAGTTCTCCACATGATCGGCCGTAGCCTAAATGTCGCTTTGCCATAACGATAGCGATAGTACTCCCCATCGAAGGACTCACGCTTCAACAGTCGCTCACTTGGTATGCATTTCAATGCGACCTGCAGATCCGATGGATGGATGAACTCCTGGCCATTTTCGGGCCACCGTATGATGATTCCGTAATCAGGTAAGACAGGCCACTGCATCGAAGGGTTCTATCAAAGGGGAGCTTGGTCGCCATCATTGTAGGCCGAAGGACCCGGCAGATAGGGCGCTCGACTTATCTCTTTTCTTGGGGGAGGTCGGACGTTTCAACGGCCGGGTAAGTTAAGCCTAGGACGGTATCCTCTCTGTTCCCAAGAAACTGTCTGAAAACACTCTCCCGCTTGAGGGAGGGTCAGACGCGGTAGCGGCCGGGGAGGGTAAAGCAAGTCTTCAAACAGATTCCAAGAGACGCACTCTCCCAAAGGGATTTTGATCGATCGAGAAGAGCAAACACTCAGAATCTGCGTGACCTTCGCAGACAGGAGGATATCGCTACACGGTTTCCTACCATGTTCCACCCCAGCTGACAGAACTTCCCAAACTCACCGTCAACTCATTTATGGGCATTCCCTCGCTTCGTCATCGCCACGTCAATGAGCACCCCGTCCGAGAGGGGGGTGACTACGTGCTGTATTGGATGACTGCCTTTCGGCGTCCAACGTTCAACTTCGCCCTACAACATGCGATTGATCGCGCAAATCAATTTAATGCACCCCTTGTGATACTCGAAGCGATCCGTGTCCGTTATCGCTGGGCCAGTGACCGCATGCACGCATTTGTGATCGAGGGGATGCGTCAGAACGCCGAGTACTTTTCACATTACCCGGTCACCTACTATCCCTACGTTGAGCCCAAACCAGGGCACGGCACACCGCTACTCCATCGCTTGGCCAAGAACGCGGTTACTACCGTCACAGATGACTACCCGTGCTTCTTCTTACCCAGGATGATCGATGCCGTGAAGGAACGGATCCCTTCGCGACTCGAATTGATCGATAGCAACACGATCGTGCCAATGCGTCAGGCCGATCGGACCTTCACTGTTGCCCACTCCTATCGACGTTGGATGCAAAAACAAATTCTTGAAGCGCTTGCCAACTCGCCTCGTGCAGAGCCGCTTGAGGAACAAGAAATCCCAAGCCTTAGTGAAAACGCGGAAAGAAAAATCGCCGCCATTCAGAAGAAGCATTCTCCCGCAGATTTCTCGGCACTGATCGACGGCGATGGTTTGGAAGACATTCCCATCGAGCATGACGTCAAGCCATCGCCGGTCGTTCAGGGTGGATATGCAACCGCGAGAAGCCTACTTCAACGGTTTCTCAAGGATCATATTGACGACTATGGCGACGAAAGAAACCACCCCGACGAGAAGGCGACAACGGGACTAAGCCCCCATCTCCACTTTGGACACATCTCAGCTCACGAGGTTGTCCATGAGCTTCTCGATCATGAGGACTGGACACCCAACAAAGCCTCCAAGCCGAACGGTAAGAACCATGGATTCTGGAATACAAGTGAATCCGCTGAGGGACTCTTGGACCAGATCCTGACTTGGCGTGAGATGGGATTCAACATGACGCATCGCCATCCTGACACCTACGACCGATTTGATTCTCTGCCCGAGTGGGCTCAAAAGACATTGGCCGAACATGGCAATGATGAACGCCCCTATCTCTATTCGCTCGAAGAGTTTGAAGAAGCCCGAACCCACGATGATCTTTGGAACGCGGCCCAGACAGAACTTCGTGAGAACGGAATCATGCACAACTACATGAGAATGCTATGGGGCAAGAAGATTCTGCATTGGACCAAAACGCCTCATGAAGCTCTCGACATCATGGAACACCTCAATAACAAGTACGGCCTTGATGGCCGTGACCCAAATTCTTACGGCGGTATCTTTTGGGTACTTGGACGTTATGACCGTGCGTGGGGCCCGAAGCGGCCCATCTTTGGCAGCGTCCGTTACATGACAAGCGATTCAACCCGCAAGAAACTGCGGCTCAAGAAGTATTTGAAACGCTTTGGAGATGACGAAACGTAGTTTCTTCACTTTCGGCATACGGCTCTTCTACCATCGCTATGTTGCGGACACAACTTTCAGTGGCCGAGGACACGCTTTGAAATTGTGAAACGGCCGAGCACCCTAGGCGAAGCCCGCCTGATAGACCGATCTCATCCGGTCACTGCGAAGTCTAAAGATCTTTATCCTCATTTTCGCGTAGCGATTTTACTCCACATCATCAGCCGCTCGGGGATCCACCTTCAGACTCGCCAAATAGGCGACAAGGTCCCTCAGCTCTCGCGGCGTCATGGATTTGACCAGGTCAGCGGGCATGGATTACGTTCCCTTCTTTCGGCCCAGGATCTCGTCCTGATAGAGGCTCACCAACTTGCCGTCCGCCTGCATGAGCTCCAATTCATCATCTGTTTCCTTCGTAACAATGCCAGTCAGGATATCACCTTCCTCTGTGGCGACGACCGCCGTTTC
>JBCCKZ010000236.1:0-7845 GCA_039027135.1 Planctomycetota bacterium | reverse complement strand
TGGATGAAAAGCGGTTGCAATACGCTGCGATGGTTGCTGCCGTGGACGAATCAGTTGGCAGGATTCGAAACGCGATTAAACATCGAGGGATTGAAAACGAAACCATCATCATATTCACGTCTGATCAGGGGAGTTGGTTCGAGAACCCGCCTTTTCGTGGTAGCAAACGCGTTGATACCCTTTGCGAAGGTGGCGCAAGAGTTCCCTTGCTAGTACATTGGCCGGGAGTGACCTCGGAGGGATCAAAGACTAAGAGTATTGTTCAAACCACTGATTTGTTTCCGACCTTTGTGGAAATGGGAGGAGGCGTTCCTCGTTCCGATCTCGATGGGGTTTCGCTCGTTTCGACGATCAAAACGAATGAGGATCTTGCTCGTGGGAGGCCAGTATTTGGTTACCGTGCTTACGAAGACCTCTATGGTTCCGTAAGAGACGGTCGTTGGAAGCTGCTTGTCTATCGGAGTGGCAGACTGGATCTTTTCGATGTGGAAAGCGACCGCTACGAAACGAATGAATGTGGTCAAGAAAACCCCGACATCGTTGATCAGTTGGTTTCAAAATTATCCTCTTGGGAAGAGGAAGTCGGAGTTGAAGACTATTCAGGATTGCCGAGCAAACCATGAGTGATTCGATCGCGGAATGTGGAGACGTGTATCAACCCGAGTTGCGGTCGCCTTCTTGGATTGGGCGAGTGTTTCCATCACTTTCCTTTTATCAAATGTTTGTCGCCAATGTGATTCGTTCGAGCAGGATAGCGCGTCGTGGTCAGTACGATGGTGAAACCTGGGCCAGATCGAGTTTCAAAGTGTTGACTGATTTGCAATCAATTGGCGCAAGCGTGAGGATCGAAGGACTCGATCAAATACGAAAGTTGGAAACGCCGTGTGTTTTTGTAGCCAATCACATGAGCACGCTGGAAACGATGGTATTGCCTGCAATCATTCAGCCGATTCGACCGGTCACATTTGTCGTCAAGAAGAGTCTTCTCGAGTACCCCTTTTTCAAGCACATCGTCGGTTCTCGGAACCCGATCGCAGTTTCTCGAGAGAACGCAAGAGAGGATTTGAAGACCGTAACAAAATTGGGTGTTGAGAGGTTGCGTGATGGGATCTCGATCGTCGTCTTTCCTCAGACCACTCGCTCGACTTCTTTCGACGCAAAGAAGTTTAATTCCATTGGAGTAAAGCTGGCTGCGAAGGCGAAAGTGCCTCTGATGCCAGTAGCTTTGAGAACTGATGCGTGGGGTAACGGAAATCTCGTTAAAGACTTCGGACCTGTCGACACGAGCCTACCCGTGCGTTTCGCATTTGGGTCGCCGCTGCCGATCATCGAACGCGGTGCTGAGCAGCATCAGCAGGCAATCGAATTCATCGAGTCAAAACTGAGATCTTGGAGCTCGTAGCTGCCTTCCTCAGACTTGCACTGCATTTAGGTCCCATCCTCACATCTAGTCTTTCGATACTTCGATTCTCACACGTGACTTGGATAGGATCTTCCAATCCCATCCATGAACGGCAACGTAAATGTCCCATTCGCCCGGCGGAGGAGATCTCCATGTTGCCTCAAACGGCGCTTCGGCATCGTGGCCAATCGATTGCCATTTCTTATCCATGTAATAGAACCGTACCTGGCGCCCTCCTATCGCTTTCAGGTCGATGTTCGCTTTGATGACGACGTTCTCACCACTAGCAAAAACCTCCCGCTGATTCGGTTCTATGATCGTCAGCGTTTCAGACGTCAGCCTGGTTGACGACGTTTTGGTCACTTTGGGTTGTGTTCCTTGATAAGCGTGATCAAGTGCCTGGAAGTTAGCTTCGCGAATTCGGCTAACGATGGGGTACGGGGCTTCATTGACATCAAGCAGCCCTTGCTTAAGCAGTTTGGGCGTCGGTTGATCCTGGTATTGGCATTTGTTGAAGCCGATCATGTAGGGACGCGACAAGGCGGATGTGACGTACCTTCGATAGTAGGCGCCGTACGCATCCGGATCTTTCGCGGCTTGTCCCATCGTGATGGGATGGTCGTTCGTTGCGAAAGAACTAACGTGATCGGCAATGTAAATCGGCTTGCCGTATCGTTCATAGACGTCGTCGAAGAACTGGTAATTGAATTCTCGACTAGTCGGTTGAATCGAAATCGCGTCGACGTAAGGAATCGCTTCGCGAACGATTGCTTCTGGAATATCAATTTCGTGATACCGATCCCCTAGGATCAAGTGATTTGAGTCGTACTTGCGAACGTACTCATATCCTTTCGAATAAAGTTGTTTGGCGATCTGCACTAAGAACTCGGATTCGTCCGCATCCGAGTTTGCCGACTTCCATTCTCGCCATGCTTTGCCGCCAGCGGAGTCTTCTTCGAGAGACCTATAGAATTCAATCCAACCCCCGTCTCGATCACGACTCCAGATAGGAATGTCTGTCCAGAAGTAGCCAATTAGCATCGGGTTTTCGCGTTGCGGTTCAACGATTGATCGAACGGAGTTTTCCATCTCGGCGAGCACGCTTGGGTCGAAGACATCTTTGTAGGCGAATACTCCATCGGGTTTCCAAACGCATACGGGGACGAGATTAATCCCCTTCGTATACGGATAGCGATTCCACATCCACCGTGGCCCCTGGTAGCAACCGGCATTGAAACCCCAATCGTTGATCTGCTTAATAGCGGCGTCGTAGTCTTTCGACGACATATTGTGAAAGTGATTAATGCCTAGTGCCCGATAGCCGTGACCTTCGGGTGTAATCAGAAAGTGGCTTCCATCGATCTCACTAAGACGGAAAAAGCCGGTCGCCTTCCTCTTGATATCTTTGAGCCCTCCGTAGCGATCAAATTGCGATTCATCAGCATTACACCGTACGACGACGATTACCAACGCAAAAGCGAACACGCAAACCATAAAAAGGAAAGAGAAAACTGACGGATGCAGGCAGCATTTTTTCATGGCAATCTTGGTGACTCGATTGATTTTCGAAGCTGAAATTTGAGCGAGCTTTAAAGGCTCTCAGGCGAAAGTCAAATAACGGACCCACTATTCTAGTCGTCTTGCCAGTGTGGTCGTCCGGTTGGCCATCGAGTTGGTATGTTAGTAGCGTGAACGTGCCTCTCTAGAATCAATCCTGATTTTGCCATCTACGCCGATGCCAGTGCCTATCGTTGGGCAAGCTGTACCTGACTTTTCAGTCGCAGCTATCGACCCAAGTCTCGATGAAGTCAATTGCGACATAGCTGATTTCACCGGTCGTTGGCTTGCATTGATCTTTTACCCGAGAGACTTTTCTTTCGTTTGCCCAACCGAGCTTACCGACTTCAGTAAAGCTATCGAGGACTTTAAGGCTCGAGGCTGCGAACTGTTGGCGATCAGTGTGGATACTTGCGACACGCATCGCCGTTGGCTTCAAACTCCCGCAAAGAACGGAGGTGTTGAAGGTCTTCGATATCCGCTGGGCGCGGATCCTGACGGGGAGATTTGTCGGGCTTTCGGTGTCTACCGCAGCGTGGATGCGACATCCAATCGTGGCCTGTTTCTGATCGACCCTGACGGTGCCTTACGCTACAGCGTCGTCCATGATTTGGGTGTTGGTCGGAATGCAAAAGACGTGTTGCGAGTTCTCGATGCTCTACTGGCCGGCGGTTTGTGCCCGGCAAACTGGGTTGGTTCAGACGGGGTTCTTGATGTGGCAGGAATGTTGCAGCCGGGAAGGGTGCTTGGGCACTATCGGATCGAAAGAGAGATTGGCACCGGTGCTTTTGGTGCGGTGCTAGAGGCCTTTGATATGGTCTTGAATCGACGCGTTGCGCTGAAGGTTTTTCAAAAACAAGACGAGCAATCATCGAGCCGGCTGTTGGAGGAAGCCAGGTCGGCGGCAGCCATTGAGCACCCGAACATCTGTCGAATCCACGCGGTTGACGAGATTGATTCCATACCAACGATCGTGATGGAGTATGTCGGCGGAAGATCATTGCTGCATTCCGGCATGGGCAAGGCTTCGACAGGCGATCTGCGGTTTTGTGTTTCGAAAATCGCTTCAGCGCTAGCGGCGGCTCACCGTAACGGTGTCACCCACGGTGATCTTAAGCCAAGCAACATCGTCATGCGTGAAGCGAACGAGCCCGTGGTCATCGATTTTGGTTTGGCGTCTAAGGGCAGCCAAAAACGTTGGAAGTCGATGACTGAAGTCGACTTGCAAAATCACGATCCGGATGCGGCAACCGTTTCACTGGCAATTCCCATTTCCAAAGGAAGGGTTTCGGGAACGCCCGCTTATATGTCGCCAGAACAAGCTCGGGGCGAGCCATTGCAGGCTCCTTCAGACATCTTCTCACTCGGTCTTATTTGCTTCGAGTGGTTAATGGGAAAGCCCCCGCACCAAGGTTATTCTCCCTTAGAGATTCTGGATCGGTTGCAGCGTCAGCAAACGATCGATGAGATATCGGAGTTGCTTCCTGAAGAAAGTCGTCGATGGATTGGCCCCATGCTATCGCTGAACGCCAACGATCGCCCGACTGCAAACGAACTCTACACCGAAATGATTAGCAGGTAGCCATAGCGAAGCCTCGCTTGGTTGTTTCTAAGGCCTTTCGATTCTCAGGCCGAGCGTGAGAGTTTCGTCAACGTTCGGTCGAGTTGGTTTGCAAAACGTTGGGCGTCTTTGGATGTGTGCGGCTTTGGCCCGGTCAGCTCCATCCCCGAAAGCCGAAGTTGTTCCATCAAGTCTCTTGATGCTAAACGAGAGTGGATATTCTTTTCGTCGTAGAGGTCTCCGCGGGAGCTGATTGCCATCGCTTCTTTTTCGATGACTCTAGCGGCGAGCGGAATATCGTCGGTGATGACAACATCACTCGCTGCCGTGTTCTCTGCGATCCAGTGGTCAGCTTGATCTGCTCCATCGCGAACTGTTACACGTTTTACCCAAGGTGATTGAGGCACAGCGATGGTTTGGTTGGCAACCACGACCGCGACGATCTCTCTTCGGATGGCAGCGCGAAATATCAGTTCTTTGATTGCATTGGGACACGCGTCCGCATCGACATAAATCACGATTCGATTTTGAATGTCAGTGGCCAATGAATGAATGAATCTGTGACTAGTTTCTGCCCGGACCGAAGACGGTGGGGCGAAGGGCGTTGATCTCGATGGTGTTGATCACTCCGTCGCCGTTGTAGTCCATGTCCCAGCGGTAAGGACCGCCCTGAAGTGTGTTGACCGCGATGTTGATGTCAATCGTATTGAGCACACCATCACCATTTAGGTCGCCGTAAAGTCGGAAGAAGTCATCATTGTTGTCATCTCCGTAAAATTGTCCACCGAACTCGGGATCATAGTCCATGTAGAGCGTGCCACCCCGGTCTCCGAACGCGAATAAGTTGCCGCGAAGAATCTCGAGCCGGTAGTTCCCATCAACGAGCGAATTGCCTTCCAGGGCGTCCCCAATACGCGATAGAACAAGCGGATGATTGTCGTTTGCGAAACTGATGCGAACGAGGGATCGACCACCATCAGTCATCGGAGTCACTGCTAGATCGAAACCCTCAATCACCGCTTGCGTCTCCATGTGATGAATTCGAAAGGCGTCGAAGAGCTGCGACGAAGACACATCTTTATTGAAATACACGGAAATCGAAGTGATTTGGCTTCGTGTTGCCGAGCCGTCGTTGATCAAAACCTCTTCGACCCATAAATCGGTGCCTGTTCCGGTGACCGCGAACTCGAAGACTGAGTTGTCGGCATCGCTAGAGGTGATCTCAACCGTCGCATCGCGAACTCCGTCTGATGTTGGCTGGAACGTCACATCGAAGGTCACGTTCTGACCAACGGGAACGTTAGTTGACGACAGGTTTGAAATGGTAAAGTCTGCTGAAGCCGTGCCTGAGATTTCAATTGAACTCAAGTTCAACGGTAGTACACCCGTGTTCTCAATCGTGAATGTACGTGTTTGTGAATCGAGTCCATCCATCCATACAACTTCGAAGTTGGTACCCGATTCAACGGATGTCGAGGTCTCGCCGTCGATCAAAGGGCTTCCACCTGCATCAAGAACGTTGATCGACGCAGTCGCAAGGTCGTCGCTAAGGATAGAACCCTCGATCGTGTCGCTTAGGATGGGCCCGCCGTCGAAAGACGTGATCTGGACAAGGAAATTCTCGATTGGTTCAACGACGTCATCAGCCTTGATCGGAATGATGATATCCGCGACGGCTTGGCCGGCCGAGAACGTCAGGGTTCCGGAGGGTAGGGCACCGTCATCAAAATCATCAGCATCGACGGGGTCAATGGCTCCCGGCAAGACGACCCAATTGGCCGTTGCCGCCTTGTCGCGATAGCCGAGACGCGTCAACGGGATCACAGCATTGGTGATTCCTCCATTGTCACCTTCGAGGAATTCGGTGGGAGGCAAGGTCGCTTGGGCCGGTAAGGTTTCGCTAAACGATGTCCAAGTGGTGATCTCATCTTCGTCATAAACGTTGAGTGTTTCCCACTGAGAGCCTCCGTCAAGCGAGAACTCCAAAGCAACGTCTTCGCCCTGCTCTGTCGCATTGAGGCCACTACCATTGGCATTTGCGAAGATGAGATCAAAAGAGATCGTTGAGTTTGTTGGCGGGGCGACATCAATCGTTTCAGCGATTCGCGTGGAGCTGCTGACTCCCATGAAGAGGGCGTTTCCAGATGAACCGGGGAATAGGTTGCGAGCCTCGCCGCCCGAGATGTCGCTCCACAGCGCGGTGTCAAAATCGGGGTCGAAGTCATCTGCGAAGCCGGTCCCAGAAATCACGACATTATCGATCGCCCAGTTATCAAAATTGTTTCCTGACGAGGCGAGCTGACGAAAACGGAAGCGAACTCCAGAGCTGATATCAATAATCGATTCGTCATCGATGATCGTGCCGGTTACCGAAGAGACAGCAGGATCAATCAGGACATCACTCCCGGCCGGCGCGGAGATTTCAATCTTGAACTGCTCGTTGCCTTCGATGTCCAAGTCACCCTCGATGGGGACGTTGAGCGCTGCCGTCTTTTGCCCAGAAGCGAAGGTAACTGACCCGGAAGAGATGGAAAAGTCAGAGGCATCGGTCTGAGTTGATGCGTCGCTGACAAGCTGCCAATCGATCGAGTCTGCTGGCGTGGTGTTGCCGACTCGAGTGAGTGTCAGGGGAACGGTGTTGGTGTCTCCAGGGTCGCCTTCGACTATTTGGTTGTTATCAATCGTCACTGAGTATTGACGTTCAACTTCTTCGATTTGAACCGCTGCTGATTGTTGGGCGATCTCATATCCTGCGATGCTCGAAACAATAACGATTTCGAAGAACTCATTAGGCTCAACATTCCCGTCGATCAAGATCGGGACATCGACCACTGCCTGTCCACCCGATAGAGAAACACTCTGTGATGTGAAGGTGACATCACTCAAATCAGCGGTGGGTTGAGCGATGTCTCCTGGAGCGGACTGTCGAACGGAACTGAAACCGATGTCGACGGTTGGGTTCGATCCGTCGGAGGTCGCAATGCTAAAGCTTGCCGTGCCGCCTTCGGCAATAAGCGATCCATTAGCGGTGATTGAAAGGGTTGGTAAGCTGGCATCGATGGGTTTGGCGACTCTTACCAGATACTGGCCCAGCGAACCGTAGTCGGAATAACCTTGGGGACTTGCCTGGCTGTAGGGCGTGGGACTTGGTTCACTAAACGAATCGTTGATTGGATCGTAGATGACATCGCGGGCGACACCTTCGATCCGCACGAATAGCTTGTTAATGTTGAAGCATAGCTCGCAGAATGTGTTTATAGCTTGTTAATGATGAAGCATAGCTCGCACAATATGTTAATAGCTTGTTAATATTGAAGCATAGCTC
>JBCCKZ010000235.1:0-7878 GCA_039027135.1 Planctomycetota bacterium | reverse complement strand
GCTGAGAAACGAAGCGAAAAAGCATGGAGATCCTTCGGCGGCCCGCATCTGCCGCTAATCGACAGCCGGTACAATAGTGCAAGTTTGATCCCTCAATTGTAGAAGCAATGCCATCACCGAATCGCTCTCAGGATGCTCCCGGGGAGGCATCTGATCGACTTTCGCAGCCGTCCGAGAATATCGGTCCCGGAACAGATTCCTTGGCTCTCTCGGGTGGAATGACGACTAGACTGCTTGTCGCTTCACAAAGAGGTGACATCGAAGCTTTGGGCCAACTACTCGAAAAGTATCGTGGTTATCTCGTCATGCTGGCCCACCGCCACTTGGCCGAAGGTCTTCGACGCCGGGTTGATCCGATGGACATCGTTCAGATCACCTACATGGAGGCTCAACGTGACCTAAAAGCTTTCCGCGGTAGTTCGCCCGCGGAGTTCAAAGCTTGGATTCGTAACATTCTCAAAAACAATGTCGCTTCGGCAGTTGTTCGCCACGTCGGAACCCAAAAAAGGTCTCTCAAAAAAGAAATCACCGTTTCCCCGCGCCCCGCGGGTGATGAAGATGGTGCCTCTTGGCTGGGGCAATTGCCAGGCAGCCGAACGAGTCCTTCTGGTGTCGCCATTCGCGTTGAGACCGCTATGGCTCTTCTCGAAGCGTTGCACCAACTTCCCGAGAATCAAGCTGAAGCCATCCGGCTTCGCTACATGGAAGGATTATCGTTGGCTGAAATGGTTGAATTGATGGGAAAAAGCGACACCGCTGTTGCTGGGCTTTTGAAAAGAGGATTAAAGAAATTGCGGACAATCGTGGATATTGATAACTCACCATGGGTCCAATAAGTCGGTGGTTCGACGGCCTCAAGATGAACGGGAAGAGGATTTAGCGGATGCGTCCGTCGATGATGCTTTCGCGGCATATCTTCGGCAGTGCGATAGTGGCGAAATTCCATCGCGAGAGGACTTCTTAAAGGCATTCCCCGAGATTGCGGATGAACTGCGCGAACTCATCCAAGCCGCCGATGAGATTGGCGGCCTAGCAACGCCCGACCTTGGTGCGGCGCTCGGACTCGCGACCCGTCACAACGACATGGAAAGGCAACCGGAGCTCGATACTCCGCCAAGGATTTACGCGGGCGGTGACACGCTTTCGCCCGAGAAGCGGAAGACTTTCATCAATCAGTCGACTGGTGATATCGACATTGATGAAAACGGAAATGCTGTCCAAGGCAGTTTACGGGTCGGATCTGCGGAGCGTGCTGACCCAAGCATGACGCTGCCCATGCCAGGTCGAGGTAAGGATGATCCGGGACCTTCGCTTCCCTATCGAGCCGGGGACTATGAACTGCAGTGCATCCTTGGCCGAGGTGGTATGGGAGTCGTTTACAAGGCCTATCAGCACAGCTTGCAGCGTCACGTCGCCGTCAAAATGATCCGCAGTGGTGTGCTCGCTTCAGAAGCTGAGCTTCGCCGCTTTGAAACCGAGGCACAGGCCGCTGCAACCCTGCGTCACCCTTCGATCGTTAGCATCTATGCCTTTGGACGATTGGACGGGCATCCCTATTTCTCGATGGAATGGATTGAGGGTACCGATCTTCAAACTCTCATCAATAGCGGCCCGCTTGATTGCAAGCGGGCTGCACGGATCGTTCGTGACGTTGCATGGGCCATTGATCATGCCCACCGGCGAGGTGTGCTTCACCGAGATCTCAAGCCTGCCAACGTGCTGTTGGATAACGGCGATCATGTTCAAGTGACGGACTTTGGCCTCGCCAAACGTATGGACCATGACAGTAGCGTGACCGACACCGGCGATGCTGTGGGCACACCACATTTCATGGCTCCTGAACAAGCGATCGGACACTCCGATCGATGTACAGCAACGACGGATGTTTATTCGCTAGGTGCTATCCTCTTCGCGACCTTGACCGGCAAGCCACCGCTCTACGGCAACACAGTCATGGAAACGCTTTCCAAGGTGGTCCATGAGCCTGCACCACAGGTCCGAAGCCTTCGTCGCGAAGTGCCTGTCGATCTGCAAACGATCGTGGCGAAATGCCTTGAAAAGAAGCCCAAGCGAAGATACGAGTCGGCCAATGACATGGCTGAAGAGCTTGATCGTTTTTTAGAGGGGGAGCCAATCCTCGCCCGACGACGAAGTCCAGTTGTTCGCATGATTCACTGGCTGATGGGAATTCCGCTCGTCGCTGTCTTGCTGGGCTATCACAATCGGCATCCTTCGCGTGGTCAGCGGCAGGCTCAGGCGGCGATGCTCATGTTAGCTTTGATCACACCAATCGCTTTGGTTGCATCGGCAACTTGGTATCAAAATCACCGCAACGTGATGCCAAAGAGCGTGACGATTGCCGGCGGTTTGGAAGGAGGTTCTTACAATACGATTTCAGATTGGTTCGCTGATCGTTTGAAAGACCGCTATCCATCCACTCAATTCATAACGACTGGTTCACGAGGTTCGCTTGACAATTTCGCGATGCTCGAAGCAAGCCAGGTGGATGTAGCTCCCATGCAGGCGACGGCCATGTTGGGCGATCGACTAAGAGTCGTCGCTCCGCTTTATTACGAACAGGTTCATGTCCTCGCGAAGATTGACAGCGGAATCAAATCCGTCGAAGACTTGCCCGGCCATACTATTGCCATTGGGCCCGACGGAAGCGGGTCACGACGAACGGCCGAGATGATTTTGACATCGCTTGATATACCCTCCGACATTTCGCCTCGACGCAGCTCAGCATGGTCGGAAGCCGTATCGGATTCCGCCATCGATGTCATCATGATTTGCATTGATGACCGAAGCGACCTGCTTCATCGAATGGTCAACAAGGGTTATCGACACATCTCCCTATCAGATCATATCGAGATTGCCTTGGATCATCCGTCCCTGCAACCGATGACGGTCCATGATCCCCAGTTCGGTGACCTACCAACGGTGGGAACTTCAAGCTATCTCGTCACCACTTCAGACGCACCATCTGAATTGGTGGCACAGTTGCTCGACATCCTTTACACCGAAACACCTCCATTCGAGCGGATCTCAGCGAGCCGTGCCGCCGAGTGGCAAGGTCTGGCGCTCCATCCAGTAGCTCGCCAGTACTATGAGTCGCATCGATCAGGTGAATCTGAGCACATCAATTCTCAATCGGCAACGCAGTCTCGGGGTCCGACCGTCAACATCACGGATGCTGGATCGAAAAGGTGATCTCATCCACTCCGCATGGCCTCTCTCGTTTACGAGTCGTGGTCATCTTGCTACTGGGAATGTTGATGGCAGCCTCTTTCATAAGACCGCCCTTTCCATCTGAGCTTATTCTGCAGCACATACCAACGATCGTTGGGCTTGTCCTCATGGTCGGTGCAACACGTGCCGTCTGGATGACAAACGTCAGCTTCTATTGCCTGTCGACGTTCTTATTGCTGCACATCGTTGGTGCCAGATGGATTTATTCATTCGTTCCCTACGATGAGTGGTCCGCAGCCATTACAGGGCAACCGCTTTCTGAACAATTTGGATGGCAAAGAAACCACTACGATCGACTGGTCCACCTAGCATCGGGGCTACTATTCGTGCCTCCCGTATCGGAACTCACGCAGCGACGACTACGGATTTCACCGACCGATGGGGTCTTCATAGGAATCGCCGCTGTGCTTGCCATCGGCGCAGTCTACGAAGTTATCGAATGGCAAATCGCCATGGCATTCTCACCCGAGATGGCTGAATCATACAATGGACAACAGGGCGATATTTGGGATCCACAGAAAGACCTCGCGTTGGCTGGACTAGGAGCCATTATTTCGGCCTGCGGCCTTTCTAGATGGCAAACGATCGCGGTAACGCAACCAGACTCTGAATAAGAACCAGATACGATGGCATCTACCGAGCTACCTAGAACTAGCCGGAATCAGCTTGACCTCAAAGAAATCAAATTGAACATCCAACTCCGTTGCAGTTGGACTCCCGCCATTCTTAGCCAGAATACCGATCCTCGAAGGCGTTCGATTTCCCCAAGCGACGCTTCCCGCAACAAAGAACGACTCACCATCAACGCTGTACGAGTATTCAAACCGACCACCGCGTTTCGTGATCCTCAGCCAATGCTCATCTGAATTGGTGTTGGCTTCAGCATAGCGGAAGCTGCTTACGGCATCTGTCTCAGTAAGGACACAATAGCCCTGACCCTTTCCCGCAGGCCAATTGTATTCATAGCCCCACTTCAAATAGTTGTCATCATCCTCGTAGAGGATCAGCCCCGCTTGCTGGAACCGCATCGTCGGCCTGAAGCCCTCAATTTTGGTCGTCACAACAAAGTCGACATCCTCGGAAACGGGATTGTTGATCAGATAGATGTTCTTGGCCTGGATGCCCTCTCCGAGACGGTCACTCTTCTCATTTCGGTGAATGCTTCCACGCTGAGTCGTAATCGTCAAAGCGCCTGGGTTCTTATCAAATGACACATGCGTACTATCAGGACGAACGACTTCCCATCTAAGAAATGGCGAGCCAGTGAATTCATCTCTTAGCCCCAGTGCGTTTGAGCCACTGGACGCTACCGTTTCCGCCGAAACCCTACTTCTGAGAGTCGCGCTGGAGGTAAGAACTATCACCATGGCGAAAAAGATAAATTCGCGCAAGCGAAGAATTTGGAATGAGCGACGTCGCATCATCAATAGGCCCCTGTTAGTTTCGATGCATTGGATTAACCACGATTCCTAAATCGTATCGAACGCTTGAACCAAACACAAATTTTCTTCTGGTGCCAAAGAAAGTGGTGGGGATATCAAAGGGCCCTTATCTGAACGAAAGCTAAGGGGCAAATGACAACCACTCTGGCTAGCTTTTAGGACTATGGTTCAGCAAATTTGTGGCACCTCTTGTGTGCTCACATTCGCCAAACTAGCCTGTCAATCATCGCATTGTGGACCACCAGCTGTGCGGAAGGAGTTCGTTGCAAGTCAATGAACTCAGTTTTCTTCCCCTACCCAACCTCATCCCAGCACGATGAGAGGATATTGACGTGGTCCATCGCACTTTTTGCATCGTCCTAGCCGGCTTTATAAGCCTCGCTTCATTGCCCGTCCGAGGCCAGACAGCTGTCGTGCCTGTCGAAGCTGACTTTTTCTCAACAGCATGGGCCTTTGGTGCACCTTTTCTGCGAGATGCCGGTCGTACTTCGCTTGGAGTAACGACGCCCGATCCATTCTTGCAGGCTGCCGGATCCGGATCTCCGCTCGGCACCTGGGAAGAGGTGACCTACTTCACTTTTGACTTTCAGCCCGGCAGTTTTACCAGCCCCATTCGGACAGCTTTGCTTGAAGTCGAGACACTCTCGAGGCCTTTTGGATCCATTCCCACACCTTCCAACCCCTTTGCGGTTTCAGCCCATCGAGTCACCGCCGACCCCACCGCTATCGATCCCGCTTTGAACGCGTCATCTGCGGGTCCTTCCTATCTCAATTTCGGCGCCAGCGAAATCGCGGGTGCGGAAGACACGGTTTCAATCACCGATGTGGGGATCTATACCTGGGACGTCACTGAGTTGGTCGAAGAATGGATTGCGAACGGCGATGCGAATTTTGACTTTTCGCTTGCAATGACTGGTCGTATTGGCAACCCCGCCGACACGGCGAGCTCGGGTTTCTTTCACGCATTCGCCAACTCAGGCGCCAATAGCGGACAAGCTGCTCAACTGTTGATCACTTCCGTTCCCGAGCCGACATCATTCGCTTCCCTTTGCGTCCTTGGCGGCATGACGGCGTTGCGTCGACGTCGA
The DNA here is from genome assembly GCA_039027135.1 of Planctomycetota bacterium. GTDB lineage: Bacteria > Planctomycetota > Planctomycetia > Pirellulales > Pirellulaceae > Rubripirellula. The sequence continues at coordinate 2,099 of JBCCKZ010000235.1, read as the reverse complement.
TCCTAAGTCGGCTACGACATGATCTCTTTCATCACGTTTCCATGCACGTCAGTCAGACGAAAGTCTCGACCAGCGTAGCGGTAAGTGAGTTGTTCGTGGTCGAGACCTAATAGGTGCAAGATTGTGGCATGCCAATCATGGATGTGGCACTTGTCTTCAACCGCTTCATATCCATGTTCGTCGGTCGCTCCATAACTGAAGCCGCCTTTAACGCCACCACCGGCCATCCAAGTTGTGTAACCCTTATTGTTGTGGTTTCGGCCGTCGCCACCTTGAGCCGCCGGCGTGCGTCCAAACTCACCACCCCAAATTACGAGGGTGTCCTTAAGCATGTCTCTTTGCTTGAGATCCTGTAGCAGACCCGCAATGGGAAGATCAACTTCGCTGGCACGCGTTTCATGATCGGCGGTCAGATTGACATGCTGGTCCCATCCGCTGTGCGTCACTTCAATGAAACGTACGCCAGCTTCGGCAAAACGGCGGGCCAACAAGCACTGTTTCCCAAAGTTCTCCGTGGGACCACCATCGGCACCGTACATTGCTAATGTCGCTTGGCTTTCGCCCGACGTGTCCATCAAATCGGGCATTGCACCCTGCATCCGAAACGCCAGTTCATAGGATTCGATCACACCTTCGACATCAGGCTGATATCGATCACGTCGCACCTTTTCGCGATTGAGTGCCTGAATGAAATCGAGCTGCCTTCTTTGGCTGCGGTCATCCAATCTCGGATTCTTGATATCCGGCACGCTCTCGCCACTGCCTCCGCGTGCAAAGCGTTGCACACGTCCACCTCTTCCGACTTTCGATCCACCATAAATCGCTGGCAGGAAAGAACTGCCATAGTTTCGTGAGCTGCCCGCAGGTGGACTTAGAGAAATGAATCCCGGCAAGCTATCGTTCTCAGTTCCCAGACCATAAAGCGTCCAAGCACCGAGCGATGGACGAATGAACTGCGCGGTACCAGTATGCATTTGAGTCATGGCGCCGGGGTGCACCGGTTGATCACACTGCATGGAGCGAATCAGGGTGAGATCGTCAGCGTGACTTGCGACCTCCGGGAACAAATCTGAAATCCAAAGGCCGCTTTCCCCTCGTTGCCGGAACTCCCACGGCGACCGAAGCAGCCGACCACCATACTTTCCCGACTTGCCGTCGTCTTTGGCCAGCTGAGGTTTATAGTCGAAGGTATCAACGTGCGAGGGCCCACCAGACATGCAGAGAAAGATCACTCTCTTGGCGCTTGCCTGAAAGTGAGGCGCCTTGGGACTTAACGGATTCGTTGCCGCTTGCTGTTCAGCCGAACTGATGCCCGCGAACGCAAGGTATCCAAATCCAGCTGAGACACTTTGAAGGATTTCTCGTCGAGTAATCATGTGAACCTACCTAGTCAATGAATCGGAATTCAGCGGATGCAAAGAGGCTTTGGCAAAGCAAAGCGAGTGTCTGTGATTCAGTGCCGCCGATGCTCCTTACGAAAGCTGCGGTCGCAGACCGCTCTCGCTGTGTTGCCTCGCGGCTATAGGTCAGCTTGAACGCCAAGGCCATTTGGTCGCCTGTGCGGTCTTCTCGTCCGCGTAACTTCTTCGCAAACGCATCGCTCGCTCGGATCACCAATGGATTGTTCATCATGTAAAGCGCCTGATTGGCTGTTTGTGATGACTCACGAGTACCCGATACCGTACTAGCATCTGCAAAATCAAAAACCTCGAGCGATCGAGGCACTTCGTCTCGAACGATTGGCAGATAAACGCTGCGGAAGTTAGCGTCTTCCATATCAAGCTGGTTACGAATTTTGCGAGCAACCTCCTCCATCGCCGATTGAGCCGCTTGTCGATCGAAACCGGAACGTCCACGAAAACTGCCGAAACGACCACGTTGCCCACGGGATGCTTCGCTCGGACCCGATGGCCCGCCACCGAAGTTACCTGCACCTCCTCGGAATCCTCCTTGGAAACCACGGCTGCCGCCACGCTGCATTCGATCAGCAAAAGCCTGTCTCATTGCATTGCCCGCCTCGTTCACCAGACGCTGCGCCGTTTCGCGAGGATCACCGAGCGTCCCGTCACGAACTCTCGAGTAGCCGTGCTTGGCAACCT
>JBCCKZ010000234.1:0-7894 GCA_039027135.1 Planctomycetota bacterium | reverse complement strand
TCAGAATGGCCCCGGATTCAATTAGCAGACGAACACCTTGCGGGACCTCAAGGCTTGAACCATCTTCGAGTGCCGTTCCGTTGTTTGCAAAACCGATCTCGTACGCAAAGTTATCGACGCGAGTCTCAACCAATCCATCGACACCACCGTTGCCAATCACACGAACTGTGTCACCGGGGCTTGCCGCAGCGATAGCTTGATCAATCTCGCGGAAGGGGTTGCTGATGGTACCGGCGTTTGCACCTGAGAAACCACTGGCCGCCTTGTCGACGTAAAGGGTGGTATTACTGTCGCTAGGTTCAAACCAGAAGTTGAACACACCACCGGGGCGGCCATCGCCGTCGCCATCCAAGGCTAAACCAGTGGTGTCTTGGATCGATGCGCCAGCGGTCGCGGGATCAAAGTTAATGACGAGGTCGTATTCGCCTTCGGTAAGTCCGCCAAACCCGGAGCTTTCGATGTTCGGGTCGTACGAATCATTGCCTCGTGCACTCACGCCAATGATGTAGGTTCCCGCCGGTACATCGAGATCGATTAGCGAGTCGTTGCTGAAGTAATCATCGTTCTGAGAGAATAGCTCAAAAGTGCCGTTCTCATCTTGGCGATAGAGCTGGAGGGTGGTGTCGAGCAGTGAAGTGTTGTTGAGTCGCTCGGCAATGGTCTCGATCGACAGCTTCCCTCGTGTGGGTAACTCGAAGCGATAGAGGTCGATATCGGTGCTGTCGGGACGGAACAAATGCTGCCCATGGACAATGTCCGCGAGCGCGGGGAAGGCAGGCTCAGTGTCCGTTCCCGGTTGGAAAATGAAATCAGTGCTTTGCGAAACAGGCTGCGGAAGGTCGTCCGCATACCCGTATCCGAGCAACTGTCCGACGACGAACATGGCTCCACGAAAGAACTCGCCACCGAATTGATCATCGACTGATTCGTCGAAGTCTTGGAAGTCCATGACTCCCAGATCGGGAATGCCATCGCCGTCGCGATCGCGGGTCACGACAGCTACGCCACCATCCCCACTTTCAACACGCGGATCTCCCCCGTAAAGATCTCCTACGGCGATCGAGAAGAAGGCGTCCGAGGTAGGTTCGCCTTCGACCTCAACAAAGCTGACGCCGAGGTATTCCGAATAAAGCTGCATCACTTCGCGAACACGTTCGCGTTGCTGTTCTGAAATGATGTTGAAGTAGGTCTGGTCGGTATCGATGCCGGCACTGGTCGGGTCGTCGCCGAGCCATGACGGAGCAAAGTTGTACTGAATGATTGAGATACCATCGACGACATCGGCGCCGTTACGCAGGTAATCAAGCGGTACGGCGCGAAGGAGACGCGCTGGATCGTCTGGCCGAATCTCGCGGGTGCCCGGAAGATCTGGCCCAGGCAGATCCAAGCCGAACGGCGATGTATTGAAGATCTCGCTACTGATGCGAGCGGATGAGATTTGTTCCGGTGAGATCGTGAAGCTGTTGTTGAGATTGAATGCCGTGTTGAACGTGTCGCCCGGTTCAACGAAGTTTCCGTTGACGTTCAGCGAGACTTCCGTCGGCGGCGCTGGCAAATCATCGGAAGTTCCAATCCGCAAACGAGCGGCGCCGGTGAGGAACTCTGCGGGGTTATCGGGATCGGGAATTCTCGAAAGCGGACGTCCAAAGTTCAGCCGAGCAATGTTGGTGACACTGCTGTAAAGAACGCTAACCGGAGTGATTGGATCCGGATCATCCAAGTTGGATGCTGAATCGCGTGTGAAAATGAGCTGGTAGAAGTCGGGATTCTGCGCTGATGCGAGGTCGAGGTTATCACTGTTGAAGTGAACTTCGATGAATCCGACTTCCGGTTGAAGCGAACCATCGCTCTGTCGGCGAACAGGTTCGGGAACGACGGCAGCCACCTGAGGTCCGAGGTTGACCAAGAACTGCCGGACTGAATTTTCACCATCACGGAAGAGTTCCCCATCCGTGCTACGGAGTGCCGTCGAACCACTGCCCAAAATGTCAATCTGATATAGGTCATCAGGTAGCGGTTCGGCGAATCGGAAGACGACTTCACGATCATTGTCTCCCAATCCAACGAAGCCAGGCTGAATTGCAACGTCGTTGACGCCGGACAGGGTGATTGGACCAAAGGTGTCAGTTCCGCCGCCAATAACCGTGTTCACGTCGCCCTCTTGGGCAACCGCGATAAGCAACTGCGAAGCTTCGACGTTGTTGTTGATCGCGTTGATTAGATCCGCAACGGTCGACTGAAAGCCAACAGTGCTATTGAGTTGGACGGTGATGTCGTCTTCGGTGACCAAGACGACGGGGTTTGCTTGACCGCCGAAGGCTCGCCTCTCAAGCGTCAGCGATGTGCCCCGTCCTTGTTCTCCGGGTTGACTCGCAACCAACCGAACACGCGACAGACCTCCGGTGCCAAAGTCGGTAACCGCTTCAGCGGCGTTGGCACCGATCAGCTCGAGCGAAAGATCATTGGGTAGGGTGGCGGCGATGTTCTGTTGGCTCGATCCACTAACCAAGATCGCCTCAACCAGAAGACTGGCTTCGGCGTCGTTGGCCAAAGCCGAAATTAGGTCACCCGCCAAGGTTGGACGGGTGGGATTGGTGTTGAGCGAAATATTGACGGTTGTTCCCTCAACATCGATCGTGGGAACACTCGATCCGTTGCGACTTTCGCCGGTAAAGTTCAAGACGATTCCGTTGCCGATGCTGCCGGTGGCAACCGCGCGGAATTCCATTAGCATCGCGCCGGAAGTCCCCAAATCGCTGATCGCGGAGGCGGACTCAAATACGCCATCTCCACCCGTTCGAGTCAGCTGAATCGCATTGAGCGTCGCGGGATCGAGTGAGGCATTGTCATCGAAGCGGAAAACTAATTCGCGCGGAGAGACCGATAGCTCAGTGACCTGAGTGGGATCGATCGATTCTTGGATGATCGGTCCTTCGTTAGGACGGATACCGATAATGTCCGGTCCGGCCAGCAGCTGCCGAGGTTCCAACGCTTGTGAATGCAGCTTTCGACCGCCGGTCTTTCGCGACCGACGTGCAGGTTGCATCAGACCATCGAGGAGCCGACGGCGGGCGAGTCGCGAGGAGGAGAAACTGCGTGTTCGCGCTGTTTGTTGTGTTCGCTGGGAGCGAGAAGTCATAGACAAAAGCCTCTGATTCAGTTCGGGCGGGAAGATCGGCGGTAAAAACGAACCGAACGACCGGATCCCGCAGTCCCCCAACGACGCCGGAGGACCACCCGAGATGTATGACAAGGAGATTCCCGATTAGCTTTGCTCAAACGACCCCACACGAGTCGCGGAACGCGGCTTTGGGCCGAGAGCACGCCCCTTCATAGGTGTGGGGGACGCCTACTCGGCCCATCGAGAACCAAGTTGGGAGTTTAGTTGTCGCCTCGACACAAGCAACGAAATTCACGACCGCCAACCGTTGGCGAAGGAAAGTCGATCGGGGCCGAGCGGAACCGAGGCGGCTGAGACGGGGCTCATCCGCCGGCTTTGGACGAGCCGGTGGTATCGAAAGTTCCGGTCTTGTCGCCTGGCGAAGCCGATTGCTAGGGTCCGACAGTCTTTTCCGCCGCAAAATGGGATTTTCCACGTGCTACGACGCCAGCCTTCACGCAGCCCCTTCCGATGGGAGAAATTCTGCCGTTTTGCATCCTCACGACCGATTTTTAGCTTTGAATCGGTTGCTACGAGTTTGTTGATCAGTGGATTGACGCTCGCGACTGGGTGTCAGTGGGCCGCCAGCGGCCAAAATGTCACCGGCGCACGGCTTTACGAGCAAGGGCAGTATTCCGCAGCCTTGCAGCAGTTCCAGAAGGTGATCACTTCGGATCCCTCCAACGCGGATGGCTATTACAACCTCGCCGCGACGAATCATCGTCTGGGCAATCAACGCGGTGACGCCCAACAGCTCGTTCAGGCAGAGGCACTGTACAACCAATGCCTTGATCACGACCCCAATCACGTCGAGTGCCATCGAGGGTTGGCGGTTCTGCTGGTTGACACCGGGAGACCCGATCGAGCGTTCGCCCTGATGAAGAACTGGGCGGCCCAAAATCCGCAATACGCGGAACCTCGAATTGAGCTGGCTAGGCTTTACGAAGAAGTCAATGACCCTGGCACCGCACTGAAGTATCTCGAGGATGCTGTTCAAAAGGATCCTAACAACGCCAGAGCCTGGCTTGCTCTAGGTCGGCTTCGAGAACAGTCGGGTGATCTAAACCAAGCTCTCCAGAACTACCAGCGATCGCTAGCCCTCAATGGCGGGCAGCCTATGACGGCGGCGCGAATCGCCGCACTGAGTCGCCAAATCAGCGAGAACTTTGAGGCGGGAGCCGCCCGAGGGACGATTCCGACCGGCCCCACCGCCATCGCCAATAGCGGCATGGTTCGGCGATATTGAATCGAGCCGCATCGGGGAGGCGAACGGCACGTCGGAGGCCTCCCGCTTAGGACGAGCCGGCTAGGTCAATATTCGCGACTTTCAAACCAATGACGCGAGCAAGAGGCGGTGCTGAGCGAAGTTAAACAGTTTATTACCCGAGGGGGCGATCGCCTCCTCGGCGGCTCATGTCGGCTTCATCGCTAGCCGAGGGATTGCTACGCTCCTGATCAAGAATCAAAACCAGTTCCCAAGCGAAATCTCCCATGATCAAATCCATGGATTCGATTGTCGCGCTGTGCAAACGGCGCGGCTTCCTTTTTCAAAGTTCTGAAATCTATGGTGGAGTCCAAGGATTCTGGGACTACGGTCCTCTCGGCGTTGAGTTAAAACGCAATCTCAAAGATGCCTGGTGGCGCGACATGATTGGCTCGCACAATGAGTTGATCCAGCCGTCCAGTGCACCAACGACATTCGAAATGGTTGGCTTGGATTCGACCATCATCATGCACCCACAGGTCTGGAAGTGCAGCGGACACTACGACCTGTTTCATGATCAGATGGTTGACTGCCGCGAATCGAAAAAACGATATCGCTTCGATCAAGTTCGTGGTCGATTCGTCGAGTACAGCGAGAAGAAGATCTTCGTCACAGCGATGACTGATCCTGAGAGCGAAGAAGAGACCGTGCGTCGCCGTGGTATGAAGTACTTCAAGCTACGGAACAAGGATGCAGATAAGATTACTGTTTCGAGTGAGTCGATCACGATTGACCAACTTGATTCCACTGAGGAAGTGCTAGCGCCCGATGCCAAGACGCTCGGAACGCTCACTGAGCCACGCGAGTTCAATCTGATGTTCAAGACGACATTGGGAGCTCTTGGCGGTGAGAACGATGCTACGTTCTTGCGGCCCGAAACGGCCCAAGGGATCTTTGTCAATTTCAAGAACGTTGTTGACTCATCGCGAGTCAAGATTCCCTTCGGCATCGGTCAAGTTGGCAAGAGTTTCCGAAACGAAATCACGCCGCGAAACTTCACCTTTAGGTCTCGTGAATTCGAACAGATGGAAATCGAGTTCTTTTGTCATCCTGAGTCTTCACAGGATTGGTACCGGTACTGGCGCGACCGCAGGCTGGCATGGTACAAGGGGCTCGGGCTGAGCGATGAGTCGCTGATCATGCGTGAGCATCACGCTGAGGAGCTTGCCCATTACAGTGTTGGAACTGCCGATATCGAATACGCTTTTCCATTCCTGCCCGAGGGTGAATATGGTGAGCTAGAAGGCATCGCGCACCGCGGCGACTTTGACCTTCGAAGCCACATGGAAGGCAAACTTGATCCATCGACCAATCCGATGACGCCTGAACTTAATGAGCATGGCAAGCCCAAGTACCGAGGCAGCGGCAAAGATCTTTCCTATCGCGATGAAGTCACAAATGATCGTTTCGTCCCGCACGTCATTGAGCCTTCGGCTGGGGCGGACCGGGCGGCGCTGGCCTTCCTATGTGAAGCGTATACCGAAGACGAGGCGCCCGACGAGAAAGGTAAGATGCAAACTCGTGTCGTGATGAAGCTTCACCCGCGTCTAGCTCCCGTTAAAGCAGCCGTCTTTCCATTGGTGAAGAAAGATGGCATGCCAGAAGTGGCCAAAGGCCTCTATGGCGAGCTCAAAGAGCACTTCAACGTCTTCTATGACGAAAAAGGCGCAGTGGGTCGTCGATATCGCCGGCAAGACGAAGCTGGCACACCTTATTGCATCACCATTGATACGGAGACTCTGAACGATAAGACGGTGACCATTCGTGACCGCGATACGCTTGAGCAGAGCCGGGTCAAGCTAGATGAAGTGACTTCGGTGATTGCCGAGAAACTGCGATAAGCGAGTTGACCTACCCATGGGGAGGTCGGATGTTTCAACGGTCCGTTGGAAACCGTCGTAGGGCGTTAAGCACACGATCCTTCGTTTAGTTTCTTTGGATTCCGTTGACTCTAGGTGCTTGTGGGATCAATGCGGCGTCGATGCGAACATTGAGTTCGCGTGATTTTGCCCAGGCGTCTTCCCAGGGCAATCCGTCGACGATCCCAGGTCTTTTATGACCGGTCTTCGAAAGAAGCGAGTTTCGAAGAACCTTCATCTTATCTTCTGAGAGCGTGAGCAACTCAGCCGGCATGTCGATGGGGGTTTCGCCCCAAGCTTTCAAAAGAGTTGCGGCTAGGACTTGGTGACCGATGGGAAGGGGGTGAACACCATCGCCCGTCAGATTCACGTTCTGGCCTTCAGCCGATGACATGAAGGTCTCCAGTTCATGAAAGGTGTCGACGACGATGGACGCACCAATGTCCGAACCGTTTTCCAAAATCCAATCGGCGTACTCACGAATCACGTCGTTGTAGGCCGGATAGATCGCTCGGTAGCCATAAGACTTGCTCTCTGACGTTGCCAATGATCCACGCTTGCGAGCCACTTCAGTCTCGAATGGCGGCGGCGTCATTAGAACAACTTCGGCACCATATGCTTTAATCTTGCCGACGAGCTCCGTGATCGCCGCCTGGTAGGCAAGCAAACGGGTCTCGCTGGGTGGATGGTAGATACCGTCATTCATGCCATAGCAAACCACTACTACGTCGGGATCCGCGGCCTTCAAAACTCGACCAATTCGCTCCATGACATTCGGTCTAGGAAACGGGTGACCGGGCTCACTGTGCCCGGTCACGGTTTCACTAGAAAGGCCCACGTTGAATACCTCGCAACTGGCCGCACGTGATCGTAGTTGTAGATCGATTCGACTGACATAACCGCCTGAGAAGGTGATTGAATCTCCAATGAAGACGATCGTCTCGTCCCGCGGCAAATACTTCTCTAAAGCTTCCTCAGCAAACGTCGATTGCGAAAAGACCACTGGGAAGAACAGGGCAAAGCATCGGAGCAAAGAGCTTTTCATTGTTTTTAAATTTTCCGCGATATCGGTCGTTTGAATCGAGGGGAATCCGCAAAGTGGATTTCGCCCGAGTCCTCATGACGGCGGTATCGGTCCCAGGATGTCTGTCAACATTAGCCGGCAAAAGCACACTAGCGATGATAACGTCTCCAAGAATCGCCGGTGTGGCCACACGGCTATTCTATAGGTATGCCTTCTCAACCAAGCCGACAAAGATTCCAGCAATATCGCAGCAAAGTTCGCCAAAGGCGAAACGGCGCGAAAAAAAATGACTTCCAGTCGTCCAAAGATGGACGCAACGCCAAGAAAATTGGAGAGCGAGACCGCAGGTTTTTTGAGCTGTTCAAAAACTTTTGGAAGCTGATTGCCGAGCATCGAGCGACGATCTACTGGGCCTTGGGAATGCTGACGATTTCGATTGGGCTTCGTTTGATTCCTCCGTTGGGGACTAAGCTGGCCATCGATTGTGTTCTGACCAAGCCGGCCAAGCCTCTGCCCGCCTTCTTTCCGTCGCCTGCGCACTCTCAAGAACCTCTTCAACTGCTCTTCGCGATTGCGGGGGCCGTCGT
>JBCCKZ010000233.1:0-7905 GCA_039027135.1 Planctomycetota bacterium | reverse complement strand
GGACGGCGGCCCAGTCGCGGGACTTGACGTACTTGGTGGGCGGGAAGATCAGCCCCTCCTGATGCACCTCGCGTGCATCATGACGAAAGTCTCGATGCCAAGCTGGGCGAGATTGTTTCTTCGCCCGAGTGGAAGGCGATGGAATCATCGCAGACGGAGCAAGCTGATCGACTTATCATAAAGCTGCTTCGCCATCATTTACTAATGAATGGTCACCCGCAGGCGTTAACAACTGCCATGGCCAACCGCTCCTTTGCAGCTGAGTTGATCGAGTCGGGTGAGGCTATCGCCGATCATCCCGCAACACCGATTGAATCTCGCTTGGCACTGCGAAAAGCTCTGAGGGCTTGGCTCAATCTACGTGAGCCTTGTCTTGAAATCGCCACCCGATTGCAGGTTGCCCTCAGCCAAAGCCTTTATGAAAAGTCTCGAGTGCTTATCGACACTGCATTTGAAAGTAATATCGATACACCCAAAGATACCATCACCCTGATGCTCGCCGCCTATCGGCTGGGAGTGGAGCTTCCCGATGGCTTTCGAAGCCAATGCCTTCTTGACCACCGAGTCGCCTATCGAACTCGCAGTCGTTGGCAACGTGGCGAGTTTGTCATTACGACCGTAAGCGACGTCGCATGGGCACTCGAACTTATTCAAAGAGAACTGGATCCACGCGAATACGGATTCATTCACTTGTATGGACATCGACTCTTTGAGTTTGCGCCGGAATCGACGGGCTTCTCATGCGAAGCCAGCCGGCAAAGCTCACGCAAGGCGCTCTAGGGAACACATGCGATCCATTGATCATGCCTTGGATCGAAGGGCAGTGAGTCTTGCATCGAATCCGTCGGCTGAGTGCGACTGTGATGCAAAAAAGGTTTCTAATCTTCGGTTCTTTCCAGCGGAACGCGTCCGTGCTGCGTGATCCGATCGAGTTCGACGTAGCGAACACGAACTTCGTCCACCAAGCGACTGAATGTTTCTTGAACGTGCTTCCTGACCAAATCCTTAAGTTCACTCTGCACGTCACCACCAGTGGCGAAAGACAGTCGATCAAGTTTTTTGACACCCGATAAGAATCGCGATTCAATACGGGGATCAGAGCTGATCCGAAAATGTTCTAACTCGTGAAGAACGAGCCGATCCGACCAAAACTTTTGCAGGTCAGGCAATCGCCTAAACCAAATCTCGTGCGACCGTTTCAGTTCAAGTCGAGGAAAACGAACAGTCGCTCTTGAACTATCATCGGCTCGCTGTGTTCGATAGCGAATTGAATAGTCATAACTGAATCGAAAGCGGGTTTCGGCCTCAATGAGCCAGCCTTGCTCGGTGCGTCGTATCCGATCTTCGGGGCCATATGAGAACTCGAGCTCGTGTCCACCAATCAGCTTTAAAATCTCTGGAGGAGGCTGCGGCAGATCGCCCCATGCAATAGGCTTCGATGCTTCCCGATCCTCTTCGCGAGTATCAGCAGCTTCCTGGGGCTCTGGCACATTACTGTTCGCTAAAGCTCTTTGAGGCTCAAGCTCGATCCCTAAGGCACAAATCCCGCCAAAGGATGCCGCGATGACAAAACTGCAAATCGCAATGCTCCATCGCTGTATCTTTTGGTCGCTCAAGAATTTAGCCTTGCGATAGTGAGTCGGTATTTCTAAGGATAGAGGATCGCAATGAGTGCAGAGCTTCAAAAACAGCTCTGTACAGCAAACATTCGAAGGGAATTCAATGAAACGGCTCACTGCTTTTTTGTTTGCGTTGTACTTCTTCGCAAACTCAACGATGCCTGTTTTCGCCGGACGCAATGGTCATTCGACTGGAGGCACTTCTGCGGGAAATCTCTCTCCCTCATCGGATACGCTGATCTCCCGAGCCAAAGTCGATCTCGTCGAAGTCAACCACTTTGTTGACGAAACGGGCCGTGAGGTATTTCAACAGACGATCTTCTATGATTGGTCGAAAAGCCAGAACCGGTACCTAGTTAGGCATTGGCGATTAGTCAAAGCGGCGAGCCAGCTACCCAAGCCCGCTTCGACCGCCAAAGGCTTTGTCTGCCAATGGACTGAAAACGGAACCATCCGTCAAGTTTTTGCTGCTCGGAAGAGGCAGACCTGGACGCAGACAGATCCCGAACGCACCAATCGGGCACATCTACCGGAAGATGCACGTAAGCCATTGTTTCGGCGTTAGAATCCTGAGCTGTTTCAGTTGACCAGACTCAGCTTCATTTCGCCAAAGAACTCGTGTGACGTCTTCAAGATGCTTTCATAGGAAAGCTCTTCTAAGTCCTCTCCGATCAATTCAACCTCGATGGGGCCATCAAATCCAAGTTCATGCAACTTTTGGTAGAAAGATTGCAGGTCGATACAGCCCTCGCCTAACAGGCATCGGTTCATTTCGCCCAGAGGGGTATGTCGCCCATCACCAAATTGAACAAGTCGCACATAGGGCAAGACTTCGGGTAGCCAACGCAACCAGTTTTCATCCATTCCGATGTGATAGGTGTCCAGAGTTAGCCCCAAGTTCGGTGAATCAACCTTTTCGATGACTTCCATGGCGGCCTGCATGTCATTGACGAAAGACCATTCTTTTCCACATCCTGGATGAATGGGCTCGAGAGCAAGATTCACACCATAGTTCTCCGCCGCGGAAGCAACCTCTTGAAGCGACTTGCAAAGTGTGTTTCGGACATGGGAATGAATATGATTGTTTCGTCCGCCTGCCAGGACTAGCAATGTCGAGGCTCGAAGAGTTGCCGCATCGCGAACCGCCGCAATCGCATCCGAAATGGAAAGTTCTAAATCAATCCCTTCACTCCCGGTAAAACCACCGGCCCAGGAAAGGGACGTGACATGCATTTCGTTTTCTGCCAGCAATTCGACTGCTTTATCGATCCCCGCTTCATCGAGCTTGGGGCGATAGATGCCAATGCCATCAAAGCCATGTTCTCGATATGCGACGACATCCTCTTCAAGCGTCCATCGAAGGGTCGACAATTGATTGACCGACAATGCATTCATGCGATGGGTAGACCTCCGGTCGATAGCTAATTCCGTGGGGGCCGGAGTATGCCGCCTTGAAGTCTGCACTTCAAGGTTAAAAGTGGAGACAGATGACAGTGAAAAATTTATCGTTTTCCGCGCTTCATTTTTGGGAGCTTTCGGCCCATGTTCCTCGCACGGGCAAGCTCGCTACGAATCGTCATTAAAGGTAGCGGCTTGATAGCAATGGTAAGTAGCGACTGTGGATCCATCTCACTGCTGGTTCGTCGCCTCGTTAGCCTTGCAACCTCTTCCTGAAGCGTTTCAAGCCAGTCTGGCACCTCCAATCCAACGCCGCTTGGCGACCGACAAAGCAAGGCGGCTTCCTGCTGGAGCAGCTCAAAGGAAGCGCTCTCGGACAGGCCTTTTTCCACATCCCTCATGGCGGGAGCCACAAGCGAACGCATTCGGTCAACCGTCATGGGCTGAATGAATCGCTCACTGATCCGATCAGCAACCGTAGGCATGCGAATCGCATGCAAACGCTGAAGCTTTCGAAGCTGTTCTTGATAAACATCAGCCTCGCTATCAATGCGTTCCGCCAAACTCCTTCGCCACATCACGGCAGCTCTGTCGAGCCCACAGCGAACGAGAACTTCGTGAGCCCACATGACGGGCTTTAGATTCCAAGCAATTCGCTCATAGCGTACCTTCAAGCGAAGGAAGTCAAGAAAGATCCATACTAAATTCCCGCGGTCACTTTGTGTCGTGGTGCTGTTGTAGTCCATGTATTCAGCATGGTGATCTAGCAGCGTTTCATAGACGAGCGAAATGAATTCGGAAGCTGAATCATGCTGGAGCTTTTCCTCGAGAAGATCTTCGGCCAACGCGGTCCCAGCGATGACATCCTCGCCCTCTTCGACTGCTCGTCTCAGCCAGGAGCCAACGCCTTGGTGCAGGATCGCGCGAATGTTTCCAAGCTGTAGAAACATCTGCGTGAAGATCGGATCACCGTAGCGTTTGACGAAGTCGACCAACGCCTTCCATCGTTTTTCGTTGTTGACTGTCTCCAATGGTGACAGCCTTAGCGTCTGCGAGTGCGAGAGCCAGCTTCCAAGCATGGTTTCGGTAAGCTGTTCAAGTAGATCGATTAACGTCTTGGAAAGATCATCATCGCGAGTATCGACGTCGTCGCGATCGCCCGCTTGCTTAACCGCCTCAACGAGAGCCGCGACCAGCGATCGGAAACCATCACGATAGAGGCCGTCAAACTCGGTTACCGCACCGATGCCGATGGGGTTCGTTTGCTCCATCATCCGTGCCGTTTCGATCAGCTGGCATGTTTCGGCAATCAGACCTCGTCGGGGCAACCAATGCATGAGGTGCCGTAGGGTGCGCTGACGAAGACGGGCGATATAAATCTTGACCGGATCACCACCTCGAGCGAGGGGTATGTAAAGCAAGTTGCGCTGGCGAATGCCTTCGATAAAGACGCTGAATTGCTCCTGTAACGCCGCTCGATCGTCACTGACGATCAAGCTAGTCATACCGATTGCACCCACATCATCTTCGGCGGTCTCGGCGAGCAGCTCATCTAGCTCAGCCGAGCCAATCTGTGTTTCTGTTTCAACGGCGTCTGGTTTGGGAAGCGACATCAGCACGCCACTAATCAAGCGACGGGCGTCGCTCATCTCGACTGCAGCGTTGATGATCTTCTCCATCAGCGAGTCGCGAAGCACCCGTCTTCGGTCGTAGCTTCGCATCGAGTCTTTATCGCTGCCTCCCGGACCGATGACGTGCTGTCGGACGGCATCGAGCAACTCCAAGAGTCCGATCCGATTCTCGCGAGCCCGTCGAGCCCATTGGATCAACGTCTCGCGACGATCGCCCAAGTCATCAGGATTCTTATCGGCTGAGGCAAGATCAGCACCGACAGCCCACGTTCGCGCAAGACTCTGCAGGAAGTCCAAGTGATTGCTCAAGCGACGCGATTCAATCTCGAGTTCCGTCTCGCTCGACTGGTCCCCGCCACCACCGTCAAACACGGCCCCCTCAAAGCCATCGTCCGTTGTGTCCTGGTAAGTCATGCCCTCATAGGCAGCATCAAACAGGCCATCTTCGTCGCCGTGACTTTCGTCAGCCGCCATCAACTCGGCTTCCCAGTCGGAAGCTTCTCGAGGCTTTACGGAACCTTGACCGAGAACAAAGGAAGGTGCCGACCAATACTGTTCGGCATTGGCTTCCAAGTAATCAAAGAAGCGTCTCGCCGTTGGCCAAACATCGCGGGTGTCGCCGAGCGTTGGCGGGTCGATGGAATCATCGTCAAAGCTTGACGCTTCTGTTCCCGCGGAATTCCTTAAACGCAGTAGCCATCTTTCAGCCAGACGCGGAAGTGAACTGACGCCACTTCGCAAACCAATTCGTTCTGCATTACCAAGCCAATGGACAAGCAGCGCCATCGATGGCGCAAAGTCATCACGTTCCAATAGTGCCGAAACCACCAGGGCGTAAGCCCTCGGAGAATCAAATAAATCTGCATGAGGGGCCCAGAAGGCTACATTGCCTGCACCTGCACCGGCGCGATGCCATAAGCGAAGTGCTCGAGCGACTAGCTTTGCCGACTCGTAAGACTCAAGGGGGTCACCCGCCTCAAGCGATTCAATCGTGTGAGCTGCATATTGACGCCACCAGTCGGCAATCTCTCGATGCATGGCCTCCATCGAGTCATAAACTTTCACATCGTCTTGGGCAGCTGCCTCGCTCCAGACCCTCGCGATGTAAGCAAATAACTGCTCGATCAGGTACAGGACATCTTCGACTCGCTGATCGTGGACGCTGCTTTCCGGCCCTGGGTAGAGTGGATAATTGCCCGAAAAGCCAAGAATGTCCCAGGGATCAATGATCGCGCCGCATTCAATCCCTCGGCGGAGTATTGCGAAGCAATCACTTGGCACCTGTGCAGCTTCACCCAGTGCGCCACTGCGAAGACGACGTAGCCCCACCGTCATCGCACAATCAATCCGGCTCATCATGCGAGACGAGGCCGCCGGAACGGTATCAAGCTGCTTGCCCGCTGCTTCGGGATAGCCCATTCGTGCGTACAGGCGAGCCAGCTGCACGTGTTGCAATTGTGCGGCACGACGTGTGGCCAACGCCGCATTGAGAAACTGCCTTACAGCGCCAAAAGGTTGGTGCCGAACCTGAGCTTGCTTGCGAAGTCGCTCACCATGCTCACCTTGGATCCGATTCAATTGGTCGATGTAAAAATCATCACGGTATGCCGCGATAGGTTGCATCAACCCCGCTAGCGTCACATCCGATGAATAGGCACCCGGACCGTAGCCACTGATGCCTGATGCCATCAGGACTGTCCCGGCGAGAACAATCGAAGACTCAAGCAAACGCTCACGCCGCAATTCCTCTTCGGACACTTGCAACTCATGCTCATCGAGCGCTGAACGATCCGCCATATGGGTCAACAACGCCGACATGGTGATTTCGCGAACGATAAAGCGATAGAAGTAGTTGTCGCCGTCGATTGCGCGTTCGTCCCAGCCCCCGAAATGGTAGTTCGGACGTTTGTTGACAGGGTGGTCAAAGTCGTAGGCGCGCGGATCCATGCAAAGTTCATGCATCCGGTCCAAATCAAAAGAAGCCGCCCTCAAGATTGAGGGATCAGCACTCTTCAAGCACTCGATCGCACCAGAAATCAGCTCGCGATAGGGCCCTGCCGAAGAACCAACTCCTTTGACAAACAACGGAATGGGGCAGACGAACTCATGCCTGTAGGGCTGAGTCTGCCGGTTTTCCAGCATGGCCACTGGTCGGTAGCCAACGTAGTCATCCAGCAAGTCGATGGTCGCCCGAACTACATCGTCGTCGGTACCGCCTTGGCCTGTCCCGCTTGCGATTGAGAGGATCGCGTCAGCGGCCCTTCCCATGAAGAAACCATTGAAGATAAGCTCCGGTTCCTGGTGAAAGAGAAGGTCGCTGTGGAAATCCAAATAGGCGGGAAGGAGCTTGGACCAAAGAATCCTTGAGACTCTTGTAACCTGTGCGGCGTCCGAGAAGGCAGTGTCTTCGAGGCGCAGCTTCTGAATCGTTGAATTGACCCATTCCTGAACGACAAGCCATGCCGGCATGCCCGACAGAGGATCTCCCTGAGAAGCCACTTCATAGACTTCGTTCCACGCCAACATAATCGACGCATCGATCTCAGCCGCACGACGCGCGCCTAAGGAGAAGTTCAAATAGCCCACCAACCGCTTGAGCGGATCGTCGAGTTCAGACGGGGGATGGGCGTGGCTCATGGGGTCAACTGGCGACTACCTTTTCGACTTTTTCTTTGAAGCTTTCTTGCTCGCCTTCTTAGTTTTTTTCGCGGCCTTCTTCTTGCTTACCTTTTTCGCTGCTGCTTTCTTGCCTGACTTCTTAGTCGCTTTTTTTGCTGTCTTCTTTTTGGCGGCCTTCTTCTTTCCGCTCTTTTTCTTTCCTCCGAAAGCGGAATCCCAACCGCTTGCGTACTTCTCGTTAGTTCCAACTCGAACAACTGCCATGAATCAAAATCCAGTAATCAAAAGGTAGCTAAAACGAGTGCCTTCTCTTATCCATCAGGATCGCCAACCCATCATAGGCCGCGAAGACATACACTCGAAAATGAAGCCAGCGTTAGCCAGCGTGAATGCTCTTGTAGCGACTTTTGGCGATCGCCGATTCGTCGTTGGGGTCGAGCCCAAGACGCTCTCGAAGGTTTCGTTCGTATGTATCGAAGTTACCTTCGCACCAAACCCATTTGCCATCGCCTTCGGAGGCAAGGATATGCGTTGCCAGGCGATCAAGGAACCAGCGGTCGTGGGAAGTGACCACCACGCATCCGGCAAAGTTTGCAATCGCCTCTTCCAAAGACCGCAACGTATCCACGTCCAAGTCG
>JBCCKZ010000232.1:0-7919 GCA_039027135.1 Planctomycetota bacterium | reverse complement strand
CGCGGACTACCACCCTTACACCGTGACGCACGTCGTTACCCAATTACAGCTGCTGCTCTTTGCCTCGCTCGCGTTTGTCGTATTGATGCGTTCGGGGGTCTATCCAGAAGAGAAGAGGGCAGAAGTTCTTGACACCGATGTATTTTATCGTCGTTTGCTGCCGCCGGCAGTCGGTGGGATCTCGAGGGCGATCGCCGAAGGCAATCGAGTAATGAGATCCGATGGCGTTGTCACGATCAAGTCCATTATCGGCCTCTCGAAACGGGCTTTTGGGCCGGCGGGATTCCTTAGTCGCGCTTGGTCAACAGGAATGATGACCTTTTGGGCGACACTTATGTTGGCGTTCTATCTCATTCTTTACTATATGGAACTTGGTTAAGTCCGATAAGCTTCTGCTGCGGCGGAATACAAACGTCATCACACGGCACAATGAGTTAACGCACTGCCTTTGATTGAAGCCGGTAAACGCTTCAAATTCAGCCGCCAAATAAATTGCGGAGGATTCCACCGCTCGGTCTTGCGCCTGAATGCGATTGTCTTGGTTGTGAGTGATAGTATTTCACTCGATCTTCAGCGGAGTATCGTCCGGGGAAGTGGCTATCAAACTTGTGCTGAGCTCGAAACAGAGGATCGTTCAACAGGTCGGGTGCCTTGAAACGACCACTTGCGTAGGGATCGTACACGTAGCCCATCACGCTGCCGCCGTTGAATCGATTGCCGTAGACCGGAACGTCGTAGGGATAACTGTAACCGCTGCCGTAAGAAAAACCCTGTGCGGGCATTTCTGACCCCTCAAATGAAAAGATGAAGATCGATACCGCAATCAATGGGAAAAGACGGTCTTTCATGAGAAGTTCTGTTCCAAAAAAAGGGTTCACACAACGTCGGCAAAGTTTGCCGAAAAGCGTAGCTCACCGTTCGCTCCGAGGCGGAAGTGGATGTGTCTACTTCATTGATTTGCCCAGCAAAACAAAACAACTAGGTCTTTAATCGCACAAACCGATACGACCCATGCGACCTGCTCTCATGAATTAGTCTTTGCGGGGCATCGCCAATCGAGCTGATCGATGCTGCGTCAACATCTCGGCGCTGCACCGCGGGAACCTGGTGATCTTGCATGATCAGGTCATGGCAGATTTCTTAGTCAATACGTTGATTGGCTCACTGTGTCAGGAAAGCAGCCGATGCCTCATGCTGTTCCTGGGTGAGCAGTCTTTTTTCCGCTGAGACACGCTTTGGGCCGGTGCGAACAGCGACACCAACGGGTTCTGCCACATAGATCAGTTGATTCCAAATCGCCCGCTCGAGATTCTTGCCTAGTTGAGATACGGAGATTGCTCGAGCAATCAATTCGTCAAACTCATCATTTTTTCGAGTGGCTGCGATTTCGGCGATCTGTGAGATTACCCACGGATCGTATGGCCATTGTTGATCCATTGTTCTCAAACGCTTTTCAGCTTTGGCCAGGTCGATCTCATTACCAAAACGCTGATAAAGATGCAGGCGTTGTTCAACTAGAAAGCGTTGGATCGAAAGATCGTTCTTTGCCGCTTCTACAACTCGAGCAAACTTAGATTCCACATCTTGTCGGGCTTTTTCGGGGAGGTTGATTTTACCAAAGTCCTCGGGTGCATTGAGCAGAGCCTGTATTTGAAGTTCAAGCGAAAAGCGTGCTAGTTCGGTCGCGTCCGGATCGACCCTGATCGCGTCATCGATTAGCCGATCTGCGTCGGCAACGCGATTTGCACTCAGCGCAAAGGCCACTTCTGAGCCAATCGCATCTCGTTCAAGCTTGGGAAGCAATGCTTGGGTGAGACATAGAATAAATCCGGCGGCTGCGACCAAAGAGGTGAACTGGGACCAAGACTTCGAAGTCGCATCGACTTGTTCGGGTGTGCTTGGGCTTAGGGCAGCAATACCGAGCCAGAGCCAGACAGCTGTTCCGGGATACATCCATCCGCCGGAGAATCCAAGATGGATCAGCATCGCCGCGGATGCCCAGTAAATCCCCTTCGCGTTGGGCCAACCCGTTTTTGCTGAGAGAATCCAAAGGCTTGCAGTTACAGCGACCGCTACAGAGCTTGCAGCAAACCAGCGAAGGTCGGGGGCAAAACCAAAAAGTGCAAAGCGTACGGTCACGAAGACGAGCGAAGAAATGAGAAATGTCTTGGCCAAAAATGAATAGGCACCTTTGGCTGATGCAGTAATCTCATTGACTCCTTGTCGAGCCGATTTGAAGACGAACCAGGATAGGAGCGAGAGTAACGCGATTGCGATGGGCCCGCCGTCGGCTAAGGTCTCAAACAAGAAGTTGTGTGGGTCGGCGATACGTTCAAAACATTCGGGTGCGCGGTAGGTCCCAAAGAGCGATTGATAATGGCCCGGCCCAATCCCAAAAACCGGATGATCTATGACCATATTGATCGTACTTTTCCAGTAGGAAAAGCGAGTGGACAAGGAACCGAGTGGTCCAAGATCGTCGTTGCCAAGCCGATGCAGTCCTCCGGCCTGTGAGAAACCAATGAGTAGGAGGACCGCAATCACGCATGCGCGGACTCTCGAATTGGGTTTCTTGAACATCACCATGATCCACGGCCAAAGCGTGACAGCTGCGAAAAGGAGAAACCACGATGCGAGTGCGCTTCTCGATTCGGTCCATCCAAGCGGAATCAGCAGAAAGACTTGTAGCCCGAGTGCAATCGGAATCCATACCATTCTTTGCTTTAGACTCTGGTTTGGAATCGGAATGAGTAGGCACGCAGCGCCAGCTGATAAGATCCCGGCTACAGATTTTGCCAACGCGAACGATCCTGACGGTCCCCCATCAAATAAGCGACTCGCAAACTTTAGCCTCATTGCTGAGCCGGCGGGTGCGTCGATGCCGGCTTCGGCGACCAGTCCATCGGGATCTTCCAGGTACTTTAGACGTAGATCCGGTAGCTCAACCATCGTTTGATGAGTGATGATCAATGCTTGTTGGACAGCAAAGCCAACGAGGATCATCATGATGAGTTTTCGCAAATCGCTAGACCAGGGCAAGCGTCGAAATAGGATCACGGCGATGTCAGCGGTCCACCACATCCAAGTGACGTGGGATGCGTCAATTGAATTACCAAGGTGACTCGTCCCCCACCCCGCCAGCGTGATCCACGTTGGCAATGCGATCAGGCAAGCATCAACGCGGTCAATCGAAAGATCGATGCCGCGACGCATCGCTACCAAGCCAGCCAAAAATAAGCCAGCCAACGCTAGGATTGTTAGAGGTAAAGCGTCTCCCAGACGCACGGAGACAGCATCCGTTGGGAAAATGATGCACCAAGCGATCAAAGTTGCCGAACCAAAGACGACGATTCTTTGGACGTCATGGTTTGCGTCTTTCGAGGAAGACTCATTTGGTGGAACAGATTGCCTGACTGACCCCAACGATCGTGCGGGTCTGCGTTTCAATCGTTATCTCCCCACCCGGTCGACTCCAGGATGATTACAAGCAGTAGCATGCAAGCAACGATTCCAAGGACCATTGCAGCCGCCAAGAGGTCGACTTTTGAAAGCAGGATGGCGGCAAGACCACAAGTCGCCGTCAAAAGATAGATCGTGAGAACAGCCTGTGTCCTGGACAAACCTAGGTCGACAAGGCGGTGCGAAAAATGGCTGCGATCACCCACGAAGATGCTTCGCCGTTCTCGAAGGCGAATCCAGAGCACGGTGATCATGTCATAGAGAGGTACGGCCATCACACACAGTGGTGCTAGCACGGCGTGTGGACGCGTTGCGGCATTGCCAGCGTAAGTCGCCATCAGCATGGAGGTCGCAATGAGATAACCAACTAAATACGAACCGCCATCGCCCATGAAGATGCGAGCCGGTGGTCGATTGTGGAAAAGAAAACCTAGCAGCGAACCGAAAACAACTAGCAACAATGCTGCGACGAGGATCTGCGGGGCTCCGGTGCGGGGGTCAGGCACGGTTGCCATCACCACAGCCATTGCGAGTGCAATGATCGCGGCCACACCGCCGGAAAGACCGTCCATATTGTCAAGCATATTGAATGAATTGATCAGTCCAACAATCCAAAGTACGGACAGTAGCTTGGTCAGCCAGGCGAGAGAAATGTATGCAGTCAATCCGAAGCCGAGTCCGTAAACCGTTATGGCTGCAACGGCGAATTCCACCAGCAAGCGAAGTCGAGGTGTGACGCCTCGTCGATCATCCCAGATCCCCAAGGCAAATAGAACACTCGCCAATCCCAGAAGTGACCAGAGGCTCGCTATTCGACTTCGAATGGCGTTTAGTTGGCCAGGCGATAGAGTTGGTAGTCTGTCATATAGAAGATTTGATGAGGTGGCTTTGTCGAACTGGTCCGGTAATAGCAATACAACGATCGTGCCCACCCCGAACGTTGTTACGATCCCGGCCCAAATGCCGATTCCTCCGCCCAGTGGAGTTGGGTTGACGTGAGTGCTGTGACCGCCGGGTCTTGCGACCAGTCCCAGCTTATTCGCGTATCGACGAACGGGAAAAAGAACAATCGCCGAGATAATCATCGACGGAATCGCGGTAACCACCAAGATTTCGGCGACGCTATTTAGATTCAGTCCGAGCACGCGATTACATCACCGAATCAATCCAGTGACGCCACTGCTGAGCTTGCTCGACGTTGAGCTTTGGTGGTGGCAACGGAGGCAGCCTCGTATGCATCCGAACGCTATTGGCATCAGTCGATTCACTCACAAGAGGCATCGCTGAGCGTATGGCAAGTAGGCCGCTGACATTTACATCAAAGGAAAGTGAACGTTGAGAGGCAAGCGCGTTGGAATCGATAACGCGCAGCTGGTGCTTGCCAAGTGTGTGCCAGTTATCACGCAATACTCCCGCCGATTCGACGACGGATAGCGATACCGTGTCCTCATTGGCCGTCGGTGTAACGCGTCGATTCACTCGAACAGGCAGTGGCGTTCCCCGCTGAAGTACGGGAAGGATGCGACGGCGCTTTTGCTGGTCTTCGATGAAAATTCCGATGGAATGGCTCAGAATACTTCGTGTCGGCATCAATGAAGGATCGCGTCCTGGTAATTCAGCGGCTAGGCATTGTGCCGCTCCACGCGCAACGTCTCCCCGATCAAGGTGTTGGTGCGGCACGTCGTTCAAACGCCCATGCAAGATACGTCCTGCAAACTCAACATTCTTGAGTAGTACACCCATTGAGACGATCGAGCTGACCCCGTCGACCTCAACCCCAGCCTGACCAAGAGCTTCGCTGATCTGGTCTCGGATGGATTCAAAAAAGTCTTCTGATTGATCAAGCCACTCGTCGCGGCTGACGGTGATCTCGACCGGTTGTGTTTGTCCTGAGGGGCGAATTGAGATTGTTGCGGTCGAGGATAGCAGCATCAGATTTAACGCCGACTCGCATGCCAATTGAAGATCCGCAGCTGGTCTCGGCTTCGTTCTTGGGTCAAAGCCGTGATTCAATTCAAACTTGCTTGCTGCATAGTCTGTCAAACGGTGTAGTAGCGTAAGCGTGCCGCAGCTCCAGTGACCAGCGGTCGCGAGCGTCATTAAGCCACCGGCTGAGCTTTCAATGACGGCAATCTCGCTTCCCAACCCGGTCAGGCCAACGAACAAGACCCTTTGGCGTTCTTTTGGGTGAGCACGCAATTCAAAAGCGGGAAACGCTGTCGGCGTCGGGGACGCTGGCGACGAATTGCTGTCAGGGGGATTCACTCCCGCTGGCTCCGACTGCGCTGGCGCAGTGCCCAACGCGGCTTGCACCGCGGCGGTGCAACGGTCCACCAATCGAACCGTGCCGAAACCCGCTAGGGTGGCCGCTTGCATCACACTGCTCCGGTGCATTTGATCGTAGCACGATGGGACGGTGATTGCTACGGCGCTCGCGGGACTCGGATGAGACCACGAGTTCAGATAGACTCGCCGCATCATCATGGCCGTCAGTACCTCTGGTGGGCAGTGTTTTCCTTGAATCGGACGATCCAATTGGTTGCGTCCGTAGTAAAGCTGGATGCAGTGCCAAACACTTGCGTTGCGTTTGCGCCGGCGGTCGACAGCAGGAACGGAAAATAAAAGTCCGTTTTCGCTTTCAGCGATCGCCATTCGAAAGAGCGCGCCATCGGCGCCACCCGCTGACAGCAAGCGGGTCTCGCCATTGGGGGTTCCGATTGCCGCCGCGGCATAGTTCATCCCCAGATCAATTGCCATTACTGCGGCCGAAGCAGCCGTCGTTGATCCCGAAGCCGAAGTAAAGCTACTGGTGTCGGTGATGGCTTGTCGTTTGGCCAGATCGGCAATCCACACGGGAGCGGGAGCTGATTTTGCGTACGGTGTTAGGTCCTCAATAACTTCTTCAAGTGTTGCGTATCGCTCCGATGGCTTCTTGGCCATCATTCGACGGAAGATTTCAGCAAAGTTTGCATCAATATCGTCGCGCATTGAAAGAAGATTTGGCACATCGCCATGGCGGTGCCCGTAGACCTGGTCGAGGTATTGGCCCGAGTATGGCGGCGAGCCAGTCAGGCAAAAATAAAGCGTTGCACCGAGCGAATAGATATCACTGCGAGAGTCGACGGCGTTCGGATTTTCAAGTTGTTCTGGCGAGATGAATGCGAGCGTGCCGACCAAAGGTCGTGCCTTGTCGTTGGGGTCTCCCGAACCACTCGCGGAGCCCATCTGTTTCTCCGTTTGATCGGGCGGACTATCGACGTTCTTTTCCGAGGACTTGCTTTCAATGACGTCTTCATGAACACCCTTTGTGACTTGAGCAAGTCCAAGATCGAGGACTTTAACCGTCCCATCATTGGTCTGCATCAGATTGCTGGGTTTGACATCGCGGTGAACGATTCCCGCGCGATGTGCGTGGGCCAAACCTAGGGCTGCCTGTTGAATCACTGATGCTGCGGTTCCCACATCCATCAGTCCACCATTGAGGACGGTTTGCGTTAGCGTGGCTCCTTCGACGTACTCGGTGACGAGGTAGTGGATCGTACCACGCTCCGATTCAACCTCGCTGGCATCGAATGCGGTAATGATGTTGGGATGAAGTAGCTGCGATACGGCTTGAACCTCTTCGTAGAAACGTTGCACCCGAGACGGGCTCGTGAGGCTTTCGGGAGGAAGGGTCTTGATCGCAACCTGACGTCGCATTCGAGTGTGTTCGGCCAAGAACACATCTCCCATTCCACCCGAGCCGATCAAGTGCAAGATTTTGTAATCACCGATTCGCTCGGGAAGCTCAGTCGCTTGGCGAGTCTTTGAATCGCCGGGCAGCGTAGTGCTACCAATCGGCGGGCCAGAGCGGAACTCAAACGAGTCCTCGCCGAGTTCCTCAAAGACCTCGCCGGTCAATTCCATGGCGGTTGGCGGGTCGATCTCATCAGGATCGATTTTGCCTTGCGGAGGCGTCGGTCCAGGTGAATTGGATGATGCCAAAGCGACGCGGGGAATGAGAGGAGAGAAAAGTCGTTCGCGCGAACAACGTTCTACGGGGTTGCAAGCTTTTGAGTTCTCGTATTATCGCCGGCCCCGTTCCATCTCCATCGCCCGCATTTCGTCTTCGTTCTGACCCCGCTCATCGCGTGCCCTTTCATCCTCAAAACCGCCGCGACCGAACTCGCCGGATCCAAAACCGCCCTGTTCGGCGGCGGCTCGTTCGTCGAATCCACCCCGGGGATCAAATCCTGGTGGGCCGCCCCCAAATCCCGGGAACCCGCCATTGCGACCACCCGGTCCCATTCCCGAAACCATCGAAAGTGGACCGGCAATCGGCGCGATTGCGGCTTCAAGGGCGGCGTGATAATCGTTCGCAGTTTGGGCATTCTCAAGACCTGCAATGGCTCCTTCGACGGGCGCGAGCATTGCTGTTGCCATCGTAATAGCCATCTGTTGCTGCGCGGGATCGGCGGTTG
>JBCCKZ010000231.1:0-7929 GCA_039027135.1 Planctomycetota bacterium | reverse complement strand
CGGAGTTGCCTCTGTTTGGCTTCGGTGTCCAGTTGTGTGAATCGGTGCGTGAGTGATTCGGCTTCTTGGCGGATCGATTGGACATCGTCAAGACCTACTTTCTCGGCTTCCCATTGCTCACGCAAAGATGCGAGTTCTCTTCCAATGGACTCCATTTCGGCTTCTACTTCCTCCCGCTTGCTCAACGCGGAATCTTCGGTCTCGTCGCCCAACTGGCGATGAGCGAGCTCCAACTGACGAAGTCTTCTTTGCAGTTGGTCAATCGGTTCGGGGACGCTTTCCTTTTCCATTGCCAAACGACTCGCCGCTTCGTCAATCAGGTCGATTGCCTTGTCAGGCAAAAAACGATCGGCGATATAACGGTTGGAAAGCTTGGCGGCGGCAACGAGCGCGCTATCGGTGATCCTTACCCCATGATGAGATTCGTAGCGATTCTTGAGGCCGCGTAGAATCGCGATGGTATCGTCGACATTGGGTTCGCCAACGTACACGGGCTGGAATCTGCGTTCCAACGCGGCGTCCTTCTCGATGTGCTGCCGGTACTCATCGAGTGTCGTTGCTCCGATGCATCGAAGTGCACCGCGGGCGAGTTCGGGCTTGAGCAGATTGGCTGCATCCGCGGAGCCTTCTGCCTTCCCCGCACCGACAACCAAGTGCAACTCGTCGATGAATAGAATGATCCGTCCACCAGAGTCTTTTACTTCGCGCAGCACCGACTTTAGACGTTCTTCGAAGTCGCCACGGAACTTGGCTCCGGCGACCAAGGAACCCATGTCAAGCGCGATGACTTTCTTGTCTTTGAGACTTTGCGGCACGTCCCCTTCAAAGATTCGCAGCGCGAGACCTTCAGCGATCGCGGTCTTTCCGACGCCAGGTTGGCCAATCAGAACGGGGTTGTTCTTGGTTCGTCGCGAGAGAACTTGAACGACACGTCTTATCTCATCGTCTCGCCCGATGACGGGATCAAGTTTGCCGTTGGAAGCGAGCTGGGTCAGGTCGATGCCAAACTTCTCAAGAGCCTGGTACGTGTCTTCGGCGTTCTGGTCGGTCACACGAGCGGAACCGCGGATCTCGCTCATGGCTTGAAGAACATCGTTGTCGGAGACCGCCATGAGGCTTAGAAGCTTTGCAGCTTTGGAATCGCTGCGTACCAAGCCAAGCAGAAGATGCTCGGTGGCAATGTACTCGTCCTTCAACTTGGTCGCCGACTCGGCAGCCGATTCAAATACTCTTTGGAGCTCAGCGGATACTCGAGGCTGCCCACCAGACGAGCTCGAGGGAAGTCTTTGGATTTCGGATTCAACGGTGGACGCAAGAACTCCTGAATCGACGCGCATCTTCTCCATTAGAGGGCGAGTGATACCATCGCTCTCGTTCATCATCGCATCGAGAAGATGCAAGGAACTGATTTCAGGATTTCCCGCTGTCGCAGCCTTCGCCTGAGCGCTGGCGACAATCGCTTGTGATTTCGCTGTCAGTTTGTCAAAAGTGAACATCATTTTGGCAGTCTCCGAGTTAGACGCCAAATAATGCAATCGCCATGCCGGAGTTCGTTTTGGTGTTGGCCAAACGTGGTCCAGCGAACTTCTTCGTCTGTCCTAGACGCCTCAAGCCTAGTCTTAAACTCAAACTCAAACTTAAACCTTGAATCAAACTACCCAGTATGGGTTTTCAATCTGTCAGCGAACGTGGGTTCGAGTTCGAGTCGTCAGCAGCATACGCCACTACTTCAGTGGTGGACGGCCATGAAATTTTCGTAGTTGATTCAACCAGGTCCATGCGGAAGGTTCGGCCTTGATCCAACGCACGATGTTAGATGTGGTTGTTTGCCATCGAGGTGCAATGTGGCTTGGGGTTCCTCCGCACGCCCAAGTGTCGTCGAGCAAGATTGCAAGAACACGGCTGCGTAGAGCATTGCTACTGGACATTCGTGGTAAGCCACTGCCTTGGTTGCGAATACTCTTGGCAAGTTCGACCTCCGGGCCTGGTGTGGTCCGTCTCTGGATGGATAGCTGCAAACGTAGGCGGTGGATCGCGACGCTTTCGTTGTCGTGCTGGCTTCGTCGTTCCGTTGCCTCGCCGATCACGCCGCTGGAATGTTCAAGAAACACACCGCTACTGGTTTTATTACGATGCTGGCCACCTGGGCCGCTGCGTTTTTGTGTTCGACGATCGCATTGCCTAAGTAGGTCGCTGTCGTCCAGTAAACTCGGATGTGGCGACTCAACCAGTGTTAAAGGCATGCGCGACTCAATGGGCAGCCAAACGTTCATCAGATTGATGACCAGCCCAGGTTATCTTGGATCCAAGCAAACAACCTTTTAGCCAGAGATTGGTGATTGAGGTGCAAGACGACTTCGACCGGAGAGTCGACCAATGGAATGGACTGGTTGGAGTCTCGATGAGATAGCATTGAGTCTCTGGACAGCGAGGGGATGACCGATTCTGATGATCTCGCTGCTGAGACTGGGAGATTGCTATCGCTAAATCCTGGATTCAAACGCTCTATCGGGGATTGTGATGCTTGTCTTGGTAGGGCTGATTTGAGGTCCAAGGCTTTTGTTGAGACTGGAATTCGAATCGCGATCGAATTACCCGAACGGACACGTTCCCAAGTTCGAAAGTCTGACTGAAAGGTCGCCCCTGAATCGTGGAGCGAGAACGACATCGATTGGATTGAGTCCATGTCCTTTTCAGAGAGCTGGTCGGATAGCCATTCAATAGCTGGTTTCTCACCTCCAACGATTCGGCCGAGTGCAGTTCCTGTCGTCACTCGTGAGCCCTTCTCTAGCCGATCGTTAGTCGGTTTCTTGATCGAGGCAATTCGCTGCGTTGGCGGAATCCACCACCCCTCCTGGCCACTTGATATCGTCAGTTGATCGGATTGCCGTTTCGCAACGACGTACTGCATTTGCAGGCTTTGGTAAATGGCTTGATTCGTAAGGGAAGACCGTTTCTTTGGTAGATCCAATGTTTCCCGCCTTTGGTCTTCGTTCTGCTGGTGGGAAGCAACCAGTACTCGCAGGCGAGCTCGTTCGGTTTGCAGCGTCCGTTCGACGGAGTCAAGCCGAACCAAAGGTTGTCCTTCAGCGACTCGCTTGAACCAATCGGATTCAATGCCTTTGACTGTGCCATCCACTGACGCATAGACAACCTGACTGTCCAAGTACACGAGCCGGCCGCTGACGCTTCGCCAACGTGGTAGTGGAACAATCAATGCTAGGCAGCACAACGCCCCAACGAACAGCGAACGCCAACGAGTGGTTCTTTCTTCCTTTGCAGGTAAAAGCGTTTGGCCGTTGAGATGATTGGAGACCGATTTGAACACGTATGTTGCCGCTATCAATGCCAGTGTGAATAACGTCACGCGACTGAGATTCCACTGTTGGAGATACCACAATCCAAGACCGCCTAGTGTGACAAGCACTGTTGTTCTGTAGAGCGTTCCGGCGAGACTGAATAACCGCCAAGACAACCGATTCTGGCTTGCAGCGTGGCTCCGCAAGTCGGGTACTCCAAGAATGTCTCCCAAGATGTAGTACCCGTCATACCGCATGAGAGGATTTGCATTGAAAACGATCGTGGAAACGCCTCCCATTATCATTCCATGGAGAAGCCAATGACGTGTCGATACCTCCGTGCTCAATAGCCATAGGATCGCCAAGCTGCATGCTATCAAGTACTCGCAATACATTCCCCCAGCCATCACCGCGGCACGTTTTCGCCAATCCTGGCATCGGTTGATGGATGAAACATCAACGAATGGACACGGATAACCAAAGAACAGCATCAATCCGGTACGGCCAGGCCGATAGCCTTGACGAAAGCAAACGGAGGCGTGTCCCCACTCATGAACAACCTTGAGGCCGATCCAGCTTGCCGTTAACGCCAAAGGAGAGGCTGATGCATAGAAGGTAGACATTGTTTGGATGTCTGAAAACAGTCTATCGCACCGGAGCAATAAGCCAGAAATTACGAGTGTCGTGATAGCCAAGGCGAAGACGGCGGTGGCGCGAGAGAATAGCCAGCCGAGAATGGGGTCGGTCCAGCGGACGAGTGTTGAACTGTCGAGCCAGCCGAGTCGGATAGCCATCCACCGAGTCCAGCTTCGGTGGGATGCTTTCTTGATTCGAGTGCGAAGTAATCCAAGATCCGCGATAGACTGGAGTTCCCGATGGTTGGGTTCCAGGTTATTGTTGGCTGTCCCTGCGTCAACAAGCTGCTTAACGCGATCGCTCACCCAAGTGCCGCGGCTCGCAAACTCGTCCCAGACCAGCCAGCCAGCTTGTCTATGCGAGTGGTCTGAAGGTTCGAATGAAAGATCGGGCCGCCACTTCATCATCGTGCTGATCGTTGCCCGACTTGGGGAGGAGAACTCGATAAGTAGAGGCTTGCCGGAACACCGGGATAGAGAATCCAGGGTTGAAGCGAGTCACCACTTCTTTGATTAAGAATTTCACAGTGAACTCGAACTCGGTCGCCGGTGAGCATTTGAGGGTCGACGGAGAGGAGGCGACCTTTCAATGTTGGTGATGTGTCTCCGCCGCCGGACAAACGGACGGTGACCGAAATCAAAGCACCACTGATCGATGTCAGCTCCATCAGTTCTGATGCGGGTACAATGGCATTGAGTTTGACGCGACTGAGCTTGCCCACTTCGATGACCGCTTGGCCAGCGGAAACCCATTCGCCCACCCTTCGATTCGTCTCGAGCACGACTCCGTCGATGGGACAGATGAAGTCATGTTGTTTCAGTTGTTCGTGGATCGTTGCGAGTTCCGCGATTCTTACCTCGCTACTCAAGATGGCTGATCTTTGGCGACGTTGAGCTCGAGTAATCTCAAGTTTTGCTCTTTCGACGGATAACTTGAGGCGATCAAGCTCGCGCTGTGAAACGATCGAGCCGTTGTCGTCGCGCAGTTTCGCCGTGTCTTGATACTCCTGTTCGAGTTCTCGTAACGTCGCTTTGGCGAACTCTTCTTCGGTTGTATCTTCGGACTCTTCTTTCGCGGCGACAGCCTGAGTTCGTGCGACCGAGTACCTCTTTTGGGTCAGCGTGTCGTTGAGACGCCCGAGAGAGGTCCCCGCGACAACCTCATCCCCGACGTCCACTTTGACTGAAGCGACCAGGCCAGCGTGTCTTGCTGGTACTTCGACTTTCTCGGCAAAAGTTATCAAGCATTGCTGGGCGACTATGGTTTGCCCATGGGAGTCGCTTGCGATAGCCGTGAGTAGAGTTAACGCGGTCAGAATCAAGTTTGTCGAGCCGGAGGGCGAGACGTATGATCCCGAGGTCACTGGCTTCAATACATCCGTCGTCATAGGGCTCCCGTCGTCACCTGTGTAGCTCAAGCTTTGACGTCGTTTCTTGCGGATACCGCGGGCAATGAAAGTCAAGCTTCCCAACATCAGGTTCCTCCAAAGTACAGCGACCATTTCTTCGATAGCATCCGAAAGCTGTCTTCGATCAACCACCAGGCTAATGGCACGTTTCCACCGCTGAGTGTTACATCGACTGGTTGATCTGATAGTCGAACGACCTGTTTGGATGTAAACGCACTATCTGATTTGCGGTCTAATGAAAGGATGACGGAGGCGAGCATCGATTGCGTGCTCTCGTCGAAAAGCGATGGTCCGAGTTGATCCATCGAGGCCATCGCAGACTCCATCCCGTCGATCCCTGAGACAATCGCTTCTGAGGAGTCGTTGCTTCGACGTTGCCATCGGTTCAGATGATTATGAGGAAGGTTAACACGAACTTGCCAGTCGGTCTGATCATCGACCAGCTCTAGCAATGGATCCCCCTGGGACAGAGGGCGACCGGGAAGACGCTGCTCAATTTGCCAAGCAACCACAACGCCAGTTCGGTCAGCTCGAATATTCAGCTTGTTGGATGCGTCGCGAAGAAGATCGAGCTGCTTCGCGATGGAGTCTAGCTCCGTTTGTATGATCTGACTCTCTGTTTCGAGAGAGATCCAGGAAGCGTCGTTTTCATCAGTGATCGAGCCTGTCGAAAGAAGATCTTGTTGGATTGATTCGCGGCGTTGTAACAAGACATCCGACCTGCCAATCAGTTCAGTGACTTGCCTCTGCAGATCGGGGTCGACCAGTTCAACGAGTAGATCGCCTTCTGTGACGTGCTGGCCGTGTTCGACGTGGACTTTTTGAACGATGGACTCCCTCGGCGCGTGTAGACGCGTCATCGAAGCGGGGCGAAGCACACCCTCATGCACCATCGCCCAGGGAACAGGAAAACACATGAGGCATGCGAATCCTAAAAGGAATATCATCGCTACCGTCAATCTCGCGATACTTGGCTTCCGAGATATCGCAAGTTTGATCGCTGATCTTTGACGTTTCGCGTTGATCAGGCGAATCTGATCCGAGGCTGCCTTGATGAGCGGAGTGACCAGAGAGGCATCGCCTGGTGTTCCTTCGATGAATGGAGGATCAGTGGGTTCGCACTCTGACGAGTGCCATGCCAGAACTAACCAACTATCACCCGTTTCGAATTCGATAGGGATCTCGAAACATGGGTCGCCTTGTTCGTGATCTTTGGAGCCATTAGCTTGTTCAACCAGTCGTTTGACCTCGGGGCTGTCTCGATCAATCTGGTCGACGTGGCTGATCGCGACCACACGCTGGTAGGAGTCTCTCCTGCTGCGTTTTCGGATCACAGCCACCGGATGCATTTCAAAGCACTCAGCGATATCATCGACTAACCGCTCTAGGACGCTCGCTCGGTGGTCCAACACCGCGTAGCTTCGGACGCGTTGATCCATGTCGTCACGTCGTCGGCGATCCCGTTCGAGATCTCGGAGCTGTTGATTGCGAAAGTACTCAGAGATGAGGTCCGCGATTTGGGCCATGAGTTTGAGATGACCACGCTTCGTACCAATCCCCATGCCGTCAGGCAGATTGCATTGTAGGCACAGCTGTTCGGACGCGATTGGACTTGGGGGAATGGCGACTAACGCCAAAGCGGCTCCCGTGAGATTGACGGGATTCTCTATAGAGAGTGACTCCGGATCGATGTCAGCTATATCCTCGTGGGCGGGAACGACTGCAGCATCGTTTTCTCTGAGAATTGTTTCGATGAGTAATCGAAGATGATGCCCTTCGGTGGTTGATTCGTTGGGTGGTGCAGAAGTTGCGCCCAATACCTCGAGGGCTGCATCTCCACTTGATTCGCCACACAAAGCACGTCGCCACAAGACACAGTCAATGGCGAGCGTTTGGGATGCAACCAGGGAGGTGATCTCTGAAGCGAAAAAGCCTTTTCGTCGGTCATCCGAGACGAGTGAACCTATTTGGCGGAGCAGGCTTTCGATGGCGGCTCTTCCGCGGGCCATGTCCATCGCGTCATTCGGTGAACGTACACGATTTCCCGGGCCTGGCGTCGATTCCAAGGTCGCTGCGGGCGGCTCCGATAGCGGACCAGATACTCCCGCTCCGTGCACGGCGGAATCGAACAGGAACGGGGCTTGGGACATTAGGTGGGCGTATCAGACCGCTTCGACAGGGAGCAAGTCAAAGTGGGCAAACGGATTCGGGTAATTCTTGAAATCACGTGAAAAGATGCCTCGGAAAGGGGCTCCTCCAAAGGAAGCCCTTGAATTCCGAGTTTCACAAGCTTTCTCATGAATCATCAGATCGACTTATCGAATCAGAAAAATCCCGTGACGGAGACCCAGGAAGAAGTGGTCGCCAAGGTTGTTGACCCCCTCGTGGTGCGAATGCTCGCCCGGCTGACTCAGCCTGAGAGCATTCGCTGGTTGCTCATATGTGGCGCGGCGACGGTTTTGGGATCGTCGCTAATGCTGGTCAACCAGTCTTGGGATGAGTGGTCGGGTGCGATCCAATTTGTCGTCGTGATGGCCTATACGGTCTCCATTTATGTAGCGTCTCAGTTCGTTGATCGACGTCTCG
>JBCCKZ010000230.1:0-7942 GCA_039027135.1 Planctomycetota bacterium | reverse complement strand
TCTTTGAGACGTTCATACTCAAGTCATTTAGCGACTACTCACCAGTCGACGAGAGATTCGAGTCTCTATTTAACTCCTATTACAATTCCGTTGGTCAGCCCTTCCCAAGACATCGCCGAGGCCTTCTTTCGCGTCCAACAGTGGGGCAAACAATTACCTATAGGCGTCGCGTTGACGAGGCGATTGAGCGAGTCTCCGAGAGAATTTCGGCGGATGAAAATCTATTGTCAGTCATGGAGACGGGGCTCAACCACGAGCAACAACACCAGGAGTTGATGTGGACGGACATCAAGCATGTTTTGTCTTGCAACCCGATGGATGTCTCCATGTTCCTGACGCCCCCACCGGCTAGCCACGCCATTGAGCACGACTTCGTGATGCTTCCGCAATCGATACAGCAAATCGGTCATTGCGGCGACGGATTCTGTTTCGACAACGAAACACCTCGTCATCGTGTGTTGCTTCCCGAGGTTTCGATGGGTAATCGGCTCATCACCAACGGCGAGTACCTCGAGTTCGTTACGGAGGGTGGTTACGCCCGCCCCGAATTCTGGCTTTCTTTGGGTTGGTCGTGGGTTCAGGATTCAGGGGCGGTGGCACCGCTGTACTGGCAGAATCGCCATGGTACCTGGATGAATTACACCCTTTCAGGTATTCAACCAATCGATCTCGATGCTCCCGTATCACACCTGACCTACGTCGAAGCGGACGCTTACGCACGTTATCGATCGATCACGGACAAGCAAGCTATTCGCCTACCCACAGAGTTTGAGTGGGAGACTTTTGCTCTCGACCGCGAAGTACATGATCCGGTTGACCCATTCGACTGTGGCCATGGTCCTCATCCTGTTTTCTCCAACCCGGATTCGCAATCCGATGTTGCGGGCTTGTATGGATCCGTTTGGCAGTGGACCTCGAGCAGCTATTCACCCTATCCCGGATATAGACCGCCCGATGGGGCTTTAGGCGAGTACAACGGAAAGTTCATGTGCAACCAATATGTCCTTAGGGGCTCCTCGTGCGCGACTTCTGCGGGACACGCTCGCCTGACCTATCGAAATTTCTTTCCTTACGACGCGCAGTGGCAATACACCGGCCTGCGTTTGGCCCGCGATGAGTCCCGACGATGATGCATCCAAAGCCTGATCCAATTGGGCCCGGGCAAGAATCCGTTTGGGATTTCCCTCGCCCCGCGATTTGCGAACCGACCTCGAGGCGTTTGCGAGTGGAGGCCTTTGGTCGAGTGATAGCAGAGACCTCGAACGGCTATCGAGTGTTGGAAACCTCGCATCCGCCGGTCTACTACTTCCCACCCGCTGACGTTGATGATTCGATCGTTCAACCGGGAGGAGGAGGATCGTTCTGCGAGTGGAAGGGCTCGGCCAAATACTTCGACTTGGTCGCCCCGATAGACAGTTCGTCCCCTAGTGCTCCGGGAGCCGCTTGGTCCTATCCAGGCCCCACGAAGAGCTTCGAGCCCATGAAGGACTTCATTGCGTTTTACGCGGGGCTCGTTGACCGATGCATGGTGGATGACTACCTCGTCACGCCCCAACCAGGTGGCTTCTATGGTGGTTGGATCACTCCCGACGTCGTCGGCCCCTTCAAAGGCATCCCCGGCAGTCGCGGCTGGTGAGCCCGACCAGCCGCTAATAGGAGGCCTACTAAATCAGCTAGCTGAAACGTTCGCCACCACTCGAAAGGCCGCCAAAATGATGAACGCGAAGAGGAGCACGACCATAAGAATGGCTAGGTTATCTAGCGAAGTGGGCGTATTGAGAGCTCGCTCAGGCTCGACAGGATTCAGATCGGCACGATCAATGCTCAACGGTTGTAGACTGCCGAACTTAGCATCGAACTCCGTGACCACATCATTTCCAATTGAAATCCACTCTAATTCATAGCTTTGAATCGAGTTGAAGAGCTCTACTCCTTGCTCGATCTCCCACTTGAGCTGGGCTTCAACATCTTCCAACTCCCATCCCTCTTGGTTATGGATCGCCATCTCCGCCTTTCTCCTATAATCATCCGACGACGCGGCACCTTCCACTTCATAAGAAGCCTTTAGATATGCCCGGCAAGCGAGCATCTTGGCACCACCCTCGCCGAGGTCAGCCGATAAAAGGTCGCCTAGAGCTTCCAACAAAATAGGCGAGTCATAGTGGCCGAATCGCATCATTCCGAGGATGCCTTTAGTCGCATCCTTGATCTCTTGTTCCCAATCCTTGTTGGCTGACTCGGGCAACGGTGCAAGGTAAGACGCCGAAGTGCTTGCGAACGTCATTCCATTGGAGAGAGGAAGCGTCTTTTTATCTACTCCTCGCTCAATCAAGTACTCCACAAGGCGTTGCTGGTAAACCTCGCGTCCGAAATGAGCATTGGGATTGATCTCGATTGCATTCTGGATGTGTTTGAGGCCTTGCTCGAGCTTCCCGGCATGGATTAAAAAAGTTCCGAGATTCGCTTCCGATTCATATCGGTAGTCTTTCGGCCACCTTGCAATCTTATCCTTCATGATCTCTATCGCCTTTTCATGCTCGCCGAGCTTATCGAAGGCAACCGCAATGTCATCGAAATCGATCGGCTCTCGCTGCTCGATCGGTTTCTTGCTCGTCGCCTCGATACGCCACTCATAGAACGCCCTCGAGTGCCTAGGGAAATAACCAGCGATGGCTTCGTGCACATCAGGAAATCTTTGCTTCTCTGAAGAAATCGTTTCCGAATCCCAGAGGCATCCCAATGTGTCCGAGGACGAAAGAAAAAGCCCCAGAAGAACCAACGCCAACAGAAAACGCATTCTTGTCTCCTTCAGAAGCACGGATCATGACACAAACCGAATAATCTCAGCTTACGTCCGGCGGCACGATACGGGTCAACTCGATCGCCCACAAATTGAAGAGCCGATTGGAAGTAAGGGCCGGTTGGGCAATGATTCGCTGCGATCAAACTTCTTTGGACAGCACAACCAGGTCCCACGTACTGACGAGGCGTTGTCGATTACGCTCTTCAATGACAAACATCATTATTTGACCCAGCCGAAGAAAAGTTCTGGAATTCTTGAATAAACCCGAAACCTTCTACGTCATTCATTTAGCTTCTCTTCTTATCGCTTTTCTTTCGCCATGATGACAACTGATACGGCCGTTGAGGTCTACGCTCGAGGACGTGACCCGGAGGCTTTTCGAGCACTTGTCGACCAATACGAGGGCCTGGTTTTTCGAACCTGTCGCCGCATGCTCTCGCCCGCTGACTCAGAAGACGCCGTTCAGGATGTCTTTGTGAAGCTGATGCAGAATGCTTCGACAATTCGTGGCGACCTTCCTGGATGGCTCCACCGATGCGCCGTAAATACCTGCCTCGATCAGATTCGTCGTGACAAGGCGAGGCGGACTCGCGAAACAAAAAACACGCATGCAGATGAAACCAATCAATCCCAAAGCAATGAAAGTCTTGCGGCTACGCTCCTAAAGGACGTCGATGAAGCGTTGCTTTTGCTTGACGATGACGAACGAATGATGATCGTTCGCTATTATCTGGAGAACGAATCACAACAGAGCATTGCCAAACAACTCTCTATTAGTCAGCCGAGCGTAGCGAGACGCATCGAGAAATCCCTGGCAAAGCTACGTAAGTTACTTGACCGGCGTGGTGTAACGGCATCGGCAGCCTTTCTCGCGTCGACGCTCGCTGCTGGTGCTTCAGCTTCGGAAGTTCCTCAATCACTTACGAAGAGCCTCGCGAAGCTAGCATTGGCATCGCCCCAGCAAACAGTGCCAGTCGCACAACTAGCTCGAAGAATCATGTCAGGATACGTGCTCAAAGTGGTATTGGGCGTGGCGGCCGTTCTACTGGGCCTCTTTGTTTGGTCTCGCTTGGATGAAGCGCAAGCGAACCGGCAATTGCAGGTTATACCGCTGACTCAGGAGCCCACCACAATCATCCGCGGCGTTGAATACGAAGTCCTGCCAGCGGAGACATTCTTCCAGTATGAATATACCTTGGATGAGTCGATACCATTGGAAGACCTCGCGAACGATCTTCGCCGAAGAGCTGAAGATGCTGGCGTGACGATTGTTGGACGCCCCGTATTTCGCCACCCAGAAGGACTGGGAGATGAAGAGATCACATTGATCATTGCCATCGCCGTAGCACCTCAAACGCCGTTGTCAAAGAATGTCATCCGTGTTGATGCCCTACCCGCATTAACCATGCAAGCGCCCATTGGATCCAATGCATACGGAATCATCTCGAAAGTCGATGCCACATTCCGTGAACGCGGCCTGGAGAGATCCTACCGCGATCGCTTCATACCACTTGATCCGAGTATTGATGGCGGCATCGCTTTCAAGGTTTGCCTCGGGGTTGAGCCCAAGCTCAAACCGAACGTGAAAGACTTCGTTAAGTAACGGCTCGCTGCCGCTCTTCTATAAGCCCAAAAGAAATCTTTGGGCACAACCCACTTCCCCGAGCTTCCCAAGCGTTTTGGGCGGCTTCTTGTCTACCCCTACGGATTTACCCATGCGTAAGATTCGAAATTCACAAGGTTTCACATTGGTGGAACTTCTCGTTGTGATCGCCATCATTGGCATTTTGGTTGGCCTGCTTTTGCCAGCGGTTCAACAAGCACGCGCAGCCGCACGGCGAATGGCCTGCAGCAACAATCTCAAGCAACTTGGCTTGGCGATGTACAACTACGAATCCACTTTCAAACAGTTTCCCAATCACGGTGACGGCACAGGTCGCGGATACTGGAATGAAGGATCCAACGAGAGGGGTGGCAATGGAAGCATCACGCTTGTTCCCTCGGGTGGAATCACTCATACCGGAGCGAGCAACGAATGGAATACCAACGACATGGCGAGCATGCGAAGACTCTCTATTCTCGTTGGTATGTTGCCGTACATCGAGCAACAGAATCTCTACGACGACATCCGCAATTCAAACTTCACCGACATCTTCGGAAACGAGTTACCCGATGATCAACTCGTTGTACTCACAGGTGGAAATTCGAACGCCGGAAAAACAACTCCGTGGCAACCATGGGGTCCAACCCCTGACGTGAATAGCTACACGCCCTGGATGACGGAAATCCCAACCTATCGTTGCCCCTCGGATCCGGGCGTTGGTTCGCCAGCGAGTGGTCGTACCAATTACGTTGCCTGCGAAGGCGACACCATGTCGGGAACCCAGGGACGGGGCAACACTCAGCATGGGCGACTCGCGCCCATCACACGAACCCAACCATGGCGGGCTGAGCAGACGGCGTTTGACGATCGAGGGTTCTTTGGAAGACGTTTTCTACGCAAGCGACGGGATATCTTGGACGGTCTGAGCAATACGATCGCCATGGGAGAGATCCCGACTGACCTTGGTGATCGAGACAAACGAACGGCCTATATGGAACTGTTCAACGGCTCGTTCGCGGGAGCATACAACGACAATCCAAGTATCGCAGTTGATAACGTTTGGGCTGATCCCGAAGACAGCCTTCGCTGGGATGCCCAATTCCAAACGGACGGAAGCGACCCTCGTGTGACCGGCAGCCGCAATCGCCGAGGTGCTCGGTGGGCGGAGCACTACGGTTCCTTTGGAACGTGCAACACGATCCTCGGGCCCAACCGCGAATGCGTCGCAAACTGGCGAGACTCATCCGCCGTCTGGAGTATTGGCAGTCGACATGTGGGCGGAGCGCACATCCTTCTGGGCGATGGTGCCGTCGCGTTCATAAACGATGGTATTGATGCGGGCGACCCAAGATCAGCTTCGGTTCGCTGGAACAATCGCGAATCCCTCAAAAGCCCCTACGGAGTATGGGGGTCCTACGGCAGCCGCAAAGGTGGTGAAACACCCGTTGATATCAGCCAAGCGAACCTTCAATCCGGAATCGCCAGCGGTGGTATCGGGAACTGATCCATCGGCAAGAATCAAAAGTAAAACCCCACGAGCTTCGTCGACCCTGGTGTCGTCGAGGCTCTTTGCTTACTGAGTTCCTTGGAACTCAATATCCAACTCTTTGGAAGTCACTTCCGCGCTCCTTCCCCTCCAATCGTAGACGGTCGTGCTGACTGTGATGGCAATGACTCGATATCGATGGGGGACTCGGATGGCCACGCGTTCTCCTTGGTTCAAGCGATAGATCCCTGTGTCGTAGCGTATCGAAGACCCCGACTTCGAAGTCGATGATGGATTGTATGTAAAGTGAAAATGTTCGACCGAGTCTGGTAAGCCCTCATACCAGATCGGCAGGACGCCCCGATTTTCAAGCATAAGAACAAAGTCTGCGTCCCCATGTTTAGAGCCCCCAAGCACGCCCTCCGGCGAGATCATCGCTTTCGGCTGAAACGGCTTTCTCCAGGCCAAGACTACTGCAGGAATGACTGCCAACAACAAAATCATGCGCAGCGAAAGCTGAAATTTCCTCATCTGAATCAACCTTTCAAATCAGCCCTAACAGAATTGATTGAGACCAAGAATCAAGATCGTCGCGTCTTGAGGCAACAGTGTTTGAACTTCTTTTTGCTACCGCACGGACACGGATCATTTCGCTGGACCCGACGACGAGGACGTCGCTTTCCACCGAGGCGTCTGCTCGTATTTTGATGGTACATGCTCTGAAGCATCTCGTAGAGCCTTGGGTGCTTGCGTTGCAGCTGGTCGGGGTTCTCAAAGAAATACTCGCTCAAGACGGCAAAATACTCTGCCTCATTCGTGTAGGCGTAGTCATCAATGTCCCCAAAAGAGCCTTCACGCTTAAGCTCATTTCCAACCCACTGTATCCATGGACGATAAACCTCTGGTTTTATCGTTGGCGGTGTTCCGTCGATTCCTCCATCTTGCTTATCAACTAAGTGCGCGAACTCATGAATGCCCACATTGCGTTTGTCGGAGTCGATTTGAAAACCAGCGATCAAGGCAGATTTTGAAAAGATCATCGTGCCCGATAGATGAGCATCGCCGACCATCCCAAGAATCCGGGCATCTTGACCGCCCGAAGAGTCATATTCTTCGTTGAAGGAGTTCGGATAAATGAGCACCTCTCCAAGTCCCGAGTACTCCCAGTCTTCAAAACCAAACACCGGTATGATCGCACTGGCCGCGACCAGGACACGAGTGACTTCGTCGACGTCGGTTCGAATGCCCGTGATCACCACCTCGTCAAGGAAGACCTTCATCATGTCCCGAAATCGCTTTTTCTCGGACGATGACAAAGCTGTGTAATAGGTCACGTACTGATGCAGGATCCCTTCCCAGCCGGGTGGGTCAGGTCTACGGACGGCGCTTAGGCGTCGAATATTCGGTCGTCGCACAAGCCATCCAGACAAGCCAGCGAGCAAAACGCCAACCAAGAACCAAGGTGAAATCAATGCGGCAAACGCAATGGCAAGTAGCGAGATGCAGAAAGCAACGGCCAAGGCGAGCTTTCGATTGGCTCGATCGTCAGTCTCTGAGACAAGCAAAGCTATTCGACGTGAATCTTGTTTGCGAGCGTCACGAACTGGTCCACGTCTGATGGATCGGTGCTGAACGAGGTCACCAAACGATAGACACCATGACCTTCTGAAATTTGACTCGCCAAACTCGACGGCGTCGGCCACGCATAGAAGTGCGCACCATTGGACTGCAATGCTAAGGCAAGCCGATTATCCATCACCACGAAAAGCTCGTTGGACTGATGCGTCCACGCAATTTCAATAGCATTGGCCCGCCGTAGTCCCGATGCGAGCCGATCGCACATTGAATTGGCATGCTCTGCCAAACGAATCCATAGATCATCTCTCAAGTAGGCGTGGAACTGAGACGCGATGAAACGTGTTTTCGAAAACAATTGTGCAGCACGCTTTCGTATGAAGGGCAGTTGCTTTGCCAGTTCCGGTCGAAAGAAAACGAGGGCTTCTGCGCACCAACATCCATTCTTCGTCCCACCAAACGAAAGCACATCGAC
>JBCCKZ010000229.1:0-7983 GCA_039027135.1 Planctomycetota bacterium | reverse complement strand
ATGGATGGGAAGGAGGTGCTCCGGGAACTAAGAAAAGACCTATCGCTACGCCTAATCCCCGTGGTTGTTCTCTCGACTTCCGACCACGACAAAGATGTACTGGAGTCCTATGGACTGGATTCAAACGCCTATATCGTCAAACCGGTTGAAGTTTCACAGTTCTTTGAAGTAGTGCGAATCATGCAAGAGTTTTGGGTCAGTGTCGTGAAGCTGCCCTTGTCGGATGTTCAGCCCAAAGCCTGAGGGCCGCCAGATGATTTCCGTTAGAGACAAGCCCGTAAAACGCCAAAACGCCCTACCTCAAACAGCCGGGACCCTAGCAACTCTAGGCAATTTACTCTCAGCTGGACGAATCGACCGGCAGATCTTTGACTCGATCGCCGTGAATGGATCCCATATATTTAGGGGGTTAGCCTGAACTTAATCCAACGGTTTTAAATGGGTTGAGGTTAGAAATGTATTGGGCATCAGGGGACCGCCTCACGATTTGACCATATCCAATCGCCAGGGACTTGACGGGTGCCATGTCAAATATCGCCAGCCAGAAACCCATCTCAGCCGATGCATCCAGAGAAGACATTCACGTCGTCGGTATTGGAGCTTCAGCGGGCGGCTTAGAGGCTCTTGAACTGCTATTCGACAAAACGCCTGCTGATACTGGCATGGCCTTCGTCGTGGTCCAGCACCTTTCACCGGACTTCAAAAGTCTGATGGATGAACTCCTTTCCAGACACACTGACATGGAGATTTTCCGTGTTGAGAATGGCATGCGAGTTGAACCGAATGGTATCTATTTGATTCCCCCTAAAAAGAACATGGTTCTTTCGGATGGCAAGCTATTGCTAACCGAACAGGACGCTTCTGGTGGGCTCAACCTTCCGATCGATATCTTCTTTCGATCCCTCGCTAAAGATGTTGGCAACAAAGCTATCGCAATTGTTCTTTCAGGCACGGGGAGCGATGGTTCACGGGGCCTCCAAGATATCCATGAGGCGGGTGGCTTGGTGGTCGTTCAGTCAATCGCCTCAGCTGGTTTTGATGGAATGCCACGAAACGCCATCGGAACGGGGATGGCAAAGGTCATCACCAGTGCTGACGCAATTCCCGCCGCTCTACAGAAGTATGCAAGTGACCCAGCCGCATTCGCCGAAGATGACGGAGATCTCAATGAACCGATCAAGCCCGGTCAAGAACTAGCGGCCATCTTCAA
Source organism: Planctomycetota bacterium (assembly GCA_039027135.1). Taxonomy (GTDB): domain Bacteria; phylum Planctomycetota; class Planctomycetia; order Pirellulales; family Pirellulaceae; genus Rubripirellula. The sequence goes on along the minus strand of JBCCKZ010000229.1, from coordinate 6,773 downwards.
TCTGTTTCGAAATCATCACGGTATCGACTTCACACTCTACCGCGAAGCGACCATCCAACGACGTATCGAACGCCGCATGCAACTCATGCGAGTTCGGCGACTGATTGACTACATTGAAATACTACGCAATGAGAGCGGCGAACTTGAACAGCTTTACCGAGATCTATTGGTTGAGGTGACGCAGTTTTTCCGAGACCCACAAGCTTTTACGCGCTTGCGTGAAGAAGTTATTCCCAAGCTAATCGAGAGAGCCGAAGGGCCGCGTGACGAGATTCGAGTTTGGGTGGCGGGTTGTGCAACAGGTGAAGAAGCTTATTCGCTCGCGATGTTATTTAACGAGTGCGCCCGCGAGGCGAATGTCTCACCGATCATTAAGGTCTTTGCGACTGACGTTCACCGTTCATCCCTTGAGATTGCCAGCTCGGGAGTCTACACAGCGCAGGCCATCGCAAACGTTCCTGAAGATTTACGCAAACGCTATTTCACCGAAAGCAATCAGCTCTTCCATGTTAACCAAGAGCTTCGGCAAATGGTGATCTTCGCGCCACACAATGTGGCCAATGATCCCCCATTCACGCGTATCGACCTTGTGTCATGTCGTAATGTGCTCATCTACATTCGTCCTGACGTTCAAGAAAGAGTCCTTTCGCTTTTCCATTTCGGGATGAATGTCGGAGGATGCCTGTTCCTGGGCTCCAGTGAGACGATTGGAGACCTGTCTCGAGAGTTCGAAACGGTTGACCAGCATTGGAGGATCTTCCGCAAGCTGAGGAACGTTCGTCTACGGCAAGCAGCTGGGATACCGATGGCCCCCGCGTTATCCAGCGTCGTGAAGCCCAAGCCCACATTGGCGAATCCTTTTGTCAGCAGTGAACCTGGCATTGATACGTCAATGTTCGAAGGCATCATCGAACGGTTCATTCCACCTAGTTTTGTTGTCAACCGTCACTATGAACTGCTTCACTCGTTCGGTGATGCCAATCGTATTCTAAAGCAGCCTCGAGGACGCCCTTCGCTGGAGTTACTTAGGCTGGTTGATGGCGACCTTAAAATGGCATTGAGTACCGCACTGCACCGCGCATCACGGGAAAATAACCGGGTCGTATTCAATGGTGTCCATGCCATCTCCGATGGGAAGGATGTGACCATGCGAGTCAGTGTCGAGCCTTGCAGTAAAAAATCGCACGAGCTGCTCCTGGTTTGTCTTGAGGAAGAAAATGACAAACCTTCCATCGTCGTTGAACAGAACGAAGAGCAGTTTCGCGCCGATGATCATGCCGCCCAGCGTATCGTCGATCTTGAGCGAAAACTCGAGTTCAAGAAAGAAACGCTCCAAACCACCGTCGAGGAACTTGAAAGCAGCAATGAAGAGTTGCAATCGACGAATGAGGAGCTGGTCGCTTCCAACGAGGAGCTGCAGTCCACCAATGAAGAATTGCACAGCGTCAACGAGGAGCTGTACACGGTCAATGCGGAACACCAACGCAAGATCGAAGAACTGACCAGCATGACGACGGACATGGATAACCTTATCCGTTCCACGGACATTGGCACCATTTTCCTTGATCGCGACTTGCGCATTCGTCGCTTCACGCCATCCATTTCTTCAGCCTTCAATATTCTTGAGCAAGACATAGGGCGCCCAATCGACCAGTTTGCCTATCGCTTCGAGAATCCCGACTGGATTTCAATGGCTAGGCGAGTCATTGAGGATGGCGAGCCAATTGAGTTGCAACTACGAATGCCGGGGACTAAGGACACGTACCTCAAACGCATTCGACCCTATCGGGAGCTTTCGGGAGAGGTCAATGGCGTCGTGATTACCTTCACCGATATCTCCGCGATCACGCGATCACGCGAGAAAGAGGAAGAGCGTCGCGAACATTTGGAACAGGTCACTCGTGAACTGCAGGATTTCGTATACGCCGTATCACACGACTTGCATGCCCCGCTGCGACAGGTTTGCTCAGCAATCGACTTCATGAAAGAACGGTTGCCCAGCGACGTGGTCAAGGACGAAGAGAAATCGCTAAGCGATGTAGTCCGCCGTGCTGATCATATGCGTGAAATGCTCGACTGCTTACTTCAGTACTCGCGTGTCTACACCCGCGGAGGTCCTATTGAGATCGTTTCGGCAGAAGAGATTATCAGCTCAGTCATCGAAAGACTTAAGCCTGAAATTGCAGCTTCGAACGCCAATATCGAGTTCGAAGGCCTTCCCCAATTGCGATTTGACGCGGAGCAATTCTCAACGTGTGTTTGGCACATTCTTGATAATGCAATCAAATATTGCCGACACGACTCACCACAGGTCACCATTCGAGCGAATCAAGACACGAATTACTTGACGCTATCTTTCCGAGACAATGGCATTGGCATCCAACCACAACAATTGGAAGAGGTTTTCGTCATCTTTCGTAGGCTCGGAGTGATGGAGGGAGTGCCAGGCTCCGGTTTTGGCTTGGCGCTCTGCCGTCGAATCCTCGAAAGGCATACGGGCAAGATATGGGTCGAGTCCGACATGGCCCAAGGAAGTACTTTCTATGTGCGAATCCCACTTTAAGTTCGTCGAGTTTGGCGGCAGACATTTGCACTTCCAACGCCGCCCCTTGTTCAAGCGGCGTCCTCGTTAGTTGCCAAATTGAAGTTCAGCAAACCCGAGGCACACATGCTCAAGTAGTTTATTGCCTCGCGGTCATCTTTGTATGTGAGCAGCGACGTTGATCTCATGGATGAAGATTTATGCACAATTGGGTGGTTGACTTGGATCTCGTGGGTAGTTCGGATTACTCCGTAACATTAACTTAGAAGCGTTAGTCCAACGCGTTGGGTATTCGGCGAGAAGCGGGTAATTAGAATCTCTGGGATGTGAAATGGCCTCGACTTCAAAAGAGAAGGATTTTTACGTCGTTGGCATTGGAGCCTCGGCGGGCGGTTTAGAAGCCCTAGAAGATTTCTTTGCCAACGTGCCTGACGACACCGATATGGCCTACGTCGTTATCCAACACCTGTCACCTGACTTCGACACCGTCATGGATCAGTTGTTGGCTCGAAAGACAAGATTACCCGTTGTTGTTATCGAAGATGACATGGCCGTCAGGCCAGGCAGCGTGTATTTGCTGCCTCCCCGCAAGGAAGTCATTGTCACAGGCACGCGTTTCATGCTAGCCGATCGGGCCGACAACGAATCGCTGTCTTTTCCCATTGATCACTTTTTTCGATCACTTGCTCAGGATGCCGAAAGTCACGCCATCGCAGTGATTCTCTCCGGAACGGGGACTGATGGATCGCGAGGTGTTTTGGATGTGCACTCGCTTGGTGGCATGGTTGCCGTTCAGTCTGAAGAGTCGGCAAGATTCAATGGCATGCCTCGAAGTGCTTGCTCGACAGGCGTCGTTGACATGGCCTTGTCCGCCAGCGAGCTACCGGCAGCGATCGAACGTTATGTGACTACCCGAGAGATCCCCGAGCCAACGCGATTGACCCTTGATTCTGATGATCAAAAACACTCTCCATTCTTTCGAATCCTTAATCGGTTGAATGAATGCTACAGCTTGGATTTTTCATACTACAAGGTGAGCACTATTAATCGCCGCATCGAGCGAAGGTTGATGCTCACCGAAACCAGTGATCTTGAACAGTACGCTGCTCGCGTTTGTATTGATGAAAAGGAGCTTGAACGTCTCTACCGAGATCTCTTGATTGGCGTGACCGGTTTCTTCCGAGACACCGAAATGTTTACGCGCCTCGAGATCGATGTCATCCCAAGAATGATTGAGGGCCTTGCTCCCGATGAAGAACTTCGATGCTGGGTTGCGGCCTGTGCAACTGGCGAGGAGGCCTACTCCCTAGCCATGCTAATCCTGGAGCATCTTCAGGAGATCGGCGACACCCGTCCGGTACGTGTATTTGCATCCGACGTTCATCCTGCATCACTCGACCATGCCAGCAAAGGCACTTATCACGTCAGTGCACTTGAAGGCGTTCCACAAGATCGTATTGATCGTTTCTTCATAGAACGAACCGATGGGTATCAGGTTTGTCCCGAAATCCGAAAGATGCTCGTCTTTACCTCGCACAACGCACTACGAGACGCGCCGTTCACCAAGTTAGACTTGGTCGCCTGTCGTAACATGCTTATCTACCTGACGTCTCAAGCTCAAAAGAAGGTGCTATCTCTTTTCCATTTTGGCCTCAAACGTGATGGTGTGCTCTGTCTCGGAATGAGTGAATCGGTAGGTGACATGGACGACGAGTTTCTACCAATCGATGAACGCCTAAGGATTTATCGCAAGCACCGTGATGCGAAATTAAAGATCGAGTCTAGAAGCGGTGTTGCAAAACCTGAAATGTTCGCGAGTCGCTCAGGCCAACAACATTCGTTACAACCCCCAAAGTCTTTGTTCACGGCATACGACGAGCTTCTTGCGCGGTACATGCCCTGCGGAGTCCTAATCGATTCAAATCGAGAACTCGTTCATAGCTTTTCCGGAGCCAGTCGATTCTTTCGCATACCAGATGGGAGGGTCTCATCGGATGTCCTAGATCTCGTCGCCGAGCACTTGCGATCTCCGCTGGCAGCAGCCATCCGTCGTGTTCGACGTGATGAAGAACCAGTCGCCTATAACGGAATCAGAGATCCCAGCACGGATGAAGAGACTCAGCTCAAGGTCTGGCCATTCGAAAGCGATGAACTCAAGGATCACCTTTTAGTCGTGTTTGAGCAAACTCAAGCTCGACGCGAAAGCCTTTCGTTGCAGGAGATCGATGCTAGTGATTTCTCATCGGACGAATTCGAGGCACTCGAGCGAGATTTGCAATTCACTCGCGACAATCTGCAATCAACGATCGAGGAACTGCAATCAACTAACCAAGAATTGCAATCAGCCAACGAACAGCTGACCTCATCCAACGAGGAGTTGCAAAGTACCAATGAAGAACTGCATAGCGTCAACGAAGAGCTGTACACGGTTAATGCGGAGCACCAACGCAAAATCGACGAACTGACAGATTTGAACAATGACATGGACAACCTGCTGACCAGCACTCATGTCCATACCATTTTTCTAGATCGGGATCTTTGCATCCGACGCTTTACACCGGGGATCGCCGATACCTTCAGCTTGATTCCACAGGATATCGGTAGGCGGTTTGATAGCTTTTCTAATCGAATTGTTCACGATAACCTCATCCGAGAAATCGAAGACGTTCTGCAGTCAGGCAGGCAGATCGAGCAGGAAGTCGCCGATGTAGAAGGCAAATTATTTCTACTTCGTATCTTGCCTTACCTTGTACGAGGGGAAGTCGACGGCGCTGTCGTCACGTTGGTTGACATCACGTCGATGAAAGAAGCTCTATCGACCATCGAAGAGATGTCAGAGATTGTTGAGCACTCCGACGACGCCATTTACCGGCTTGACCAAGATGGGAACATCCGAACTTGGAACCTCGGCGCCAACAAGCTTTACGGGTATCGCAATGATGAGATTGTCGGCAAGAGCGTATTGATCATCACTCCAGCCGACCGAATGTCTGAGCCGATGAGCTACCTCGAACGAGCGTTTGACGGCCACTCGATTGATCACGTGGAAACCGAACGCAAGCGACGCAACGGAACTATCGTGCAGGTCTCGATGACCGTTTCACCGATTCGAGGGCACAGCGGTCAAATCGAAGGTGTATCGGTTATCGCTCGTGACATCACAAAACAGAAACAAGCCGAGGCCGAGATACGTGCGGCCGTCCAACAGCGAGACCAGTTCCTAGCGACCTTGTCTCACGAACTGCGCAACCCGCTCTCGGCTATCTTGAACGCAACAAGCCTTCTCCAAGAAGAAGACCTGGACGCGGACACTTCGCATGATGCACGGGACGTCGTTGATAACCAATTACGACATGTCTCTCGACTGCTTGACGACCTACTTGATGTAGCGAGGTTCACGAGTGGCAAATTGATTTTGCAACGTGAGGTTGTTGATCTGGCGAAGACTGCCGAAAACGCCTTGGAATGTGTCGAGTTTCAGATCGAAGAAGCTGAACAGTCGCTCAGATTTGAAAAACCCAAAGAACCCATTTACATCGAAGGAGATACTGGCCGCTTGCAACAAGCGCAAGTGAACTTGCTAGTCAATGCATCGAAGTACAGTAGGCCAGGCGGATCGATACTTTATCGGATTCAATCGCAGAAGGGCTTCGCCTTGATTACTGTCGAAGATGACGGAGACGGAATCTCCGAAGACCTACTTCCATTGATTTTCGAACCTTTTGTCCAAGCCGAGCAAAGCATCGAACGGTCCCAGGGCGGAATGGGGCTGGGCCTTCCACTTGTCAGAATGATCGCGACTTCCCATGGCGGAGACGTAACGGCACAAAGCAATGGTGAATTCACAGGCAGTCGCTTAACTCTGAGAATTCCACTCACGCACAAAACTCCGCGGTGCTCCGAGAATTCGTCACCTTCGACCGTTCCGGGTCAGCGACTGCTGCTCATCGAAGACAATGATGATATTAGAAAGATGCTTTCTCGGTCCCTGGAACTTCGAGGGTTCGTTATGGACACTGCATCGAATGCCTTTGAAGGTCTCGAAATACTGAAGCAGGGTCGTCCAGACATCGCGATCATTGACATCGGGCTTCCCGATATCAATGGTTTTGAATTGGCGAGAAGAATCCGAGAACTCCCACATCTCAAAGGAATTTTGCTGATCGCATTGACTGGCTACGGGCGAGATGATGACCGAAGGCAATCTCAGAACGCGGGCTTCGACCTCCAT
>JBCCKZ010000228.1:0-8005 GCA_039027135.1 Planctomycetota bacterium | reverse complement strand
TCCCGAGCCACAGATCAAACAGATCATTCAATTGTTCGCCAACCGAGGTTATGTCGTTCATCCAATGGACTACATGCCCATGAGCTTCGATCAATTGCCAAATGTCTATAGCCCCTGGGAATCTTGGCAGAAAGCCGGCAACGAAGACGTCGAAGCAAGTGGAATCTTTGACACGATCAACGTCGACAATTGGGATGAATGGATGCCAGCTGAACGCCGGTTGGCCCTCACTCGATTGCGTTGCGACCAACCGGAGACATCACGAGAACTGATCGCTGAAAAACTCCCCTCACTACCCGCCGAAGAACGCTTCAGGATCATCGAGGCACTTGCGGCAAAGGTCAATCGCGATGATCAGGCGTTCCTGGAAGGATTCGTCAAAGACCGCTCAACCAAAGTCCGTCAGTTGGTCGCCCAGTGCCTAGCACGCATCGGAATCTCCGAAGACGATCCGGAAGAAGTCACCGAATTCGCAGATTTTTTCTCAGTAGCCAAGAAGCGGCTTAAGGGTGGCGTCAAAGTGACCGCCAACCGGATCAAAATGAGGGCCCAACGAAAACGTCGTAACGAGTTGGCTAAAAAACTGAGCCTGCGAGGACTCACAACAGGTCTAGAACTTCCCAACGAATCAGAGCTCATCAGCGGATGGCAGCACGTCGACGATGAAGCCTCCGATGCCTTCGTGCGAATGGTCGCCGCAACCGGTAGCGAACAATCGGCGGCGGAGCTTGCTGCGCGACTTGTTTCGTTGGACGGCATTTCCGCCGAAGCGTTTGAGCAGTTATTTGATCGATTGGGCACGTCAAGTCGACGCGAGCTCATGCCACATGTGCTCCAAAACGACGACGCCAGCTTCGTCGCAAGCGTTATCTGTGCACAAGGATTCTGGGGAGAAGTAACGCTTCCACAATTGGAATCGCTAAGAGCCCTCAAAGAACTCAAGAAGCTAGCCGGCGAGGATCACTCAGCGAAAACGGGTCGTTTAGAAGTGCTTCGGCAAGGACTCTTCTCGCTTGGACTATTGGTCGACCAATCAGCAGCGAACAATTTGCTGAAAAGTTTCACTGACACCAACCTATTCGCCGCTGATCCGATGCTTGGATTACTCAAACTCAATGCCAGCTTGCCCTCAGGAGATCCTTCATGACTGAAACCCTACGCGAGCCCGTCGAGAAAACCTACGCCGATGACCTGAAGGCAATCAGGGCGAAAGATGACGGCCCCAAGCCAACCGGATGGGCGCTCAGTCCGGAAGCCGTCGTGACCTACATTATCGGAGGGAAAGTTGGAAAGCGGCAGATCGAAGCAAAATACGTTGGTGATCGTCGTATCATCGAGACGGCCGTCGCAACATTGGCGACGGATCGTGCCCTACTACTGATGGGCGTTCCAGGGACCGCAAAGAGCTGGGTATCCGAACACATTGCCGCGGCGATCAGTGGTGACTCAACCAAAATCATTCAGTGCACCGCAGGCACGGATGAGAACCAAATCCGATATGGATGGAACTACGCCCAGCTCCTCGCCAAAGGCCCCAGTCGCGATGCTCTGGTCTCTACGCCGCTATTTCGTGCGATGGAAAGCGGTAGTCTTTGTCGTTTGGAAGAGCTGACGAGAATGGGATCGGATGTACAAGACACGTTGATCACAGTCTTGTCGGAGAAGATGCTTCCGATTCCTGAGCTCAATGATGCGGTCTATGCAAAACGCGGCTTCAACGTGATCGCCACAGCGAACGATCGTGACAAAGGTGTCAACGAGTTGTCGGCGGCGTTGAAGCGTCGATTCAATGTGGTTGTACTGCCACTACCTGATGATATCGATCAAGAGATTCAAATCGTCACTCGTCGCGTGGGAGAGATGGCCCAATCACTCGATCTCCCCGCTCCCAAGAATGTTAGTGAAGAGGTTGCTCGTGTGTTGTCAATCTTTCGCGAACTACGAAGTGGCGAAACCAGTGATGGTAAAACGACTCTCAAGAGTCCGTCAGCCACATTATCCACAGCTGAAGCCATTGCGGTTATGGTCAGCGGCTTCTCTCATGCTGCTTACTTCAACAGCGGGCAACTTTCCGCTGAGGGGCTTGCGCCCAACGTACTTGGTGCGATCGTCAAAGATCCTGTCCAAGACAAGGCGGTTTTGGAGGAGTATTTAGAAACAGTATTAAAGAAACGGCCTGACTTCTCAGATTACTACACAACATTGACCGAGATGGTCTGATGTCGAGCGGCATCAAATCTGACGAAGTTGAGTACTTTGGAATCCGGCACCACGGTCCGGGCTCGGCAAGGCGGCTGCTTGAGTCTCTTGAAGTCTTGAGACCCACTGAGGTCCTCATCGAGGGACCCGCCGACCTTTCGGAATTGATCCCCATGCTGTCCGACAAGGAAATGGTGCCACCAGTTGCCCTACTGGCGTATCCAAAAGGCGAACCTGAACGCTCGGTCTTTTGGCCGTTTTCTGTTTTCTCTCCGGAGTATCAAGCCATTCTATGGGCCGCCAAGAACGGGGTTCCATCTCGATTCATTGACCTTCCCGTGTATTGGCGATTGCAAGAAGAGAAGACAGCTACCTTAGCTACCGCTTCGGAGTCATTAGACAGCGAAGAGAAGCTACTAGCGAATCCAGACAACGAAGCGAATGCGGATCCCGTCACGCAAATCCAGCGCGACCCGATCGGTGCACTTGCGTCCGCCGCGGGCTACGAGGACGGAGAGAGTTGGTGGCAACACGTCATCGAAGAGAATCCTGAGCCGGGCCCCATCTTCGCCGCGGTAGCCGATGCCATGCGTGCGCTCCGCGAGGAAGTGCCGCCGCCCGAGGAATTGGTGGCGGCACGCGAAGCTCATATGCGGCTGGAGATCACCAAGTCACGCAAAGGAAGCGAAGGTGTGATTGCCGTGGTCTGTGGAGCTTGGCACGTTCCCGCACTGACGGCCAAGCACACGGCAACAAAGGATCGTGCTCTTCTAAAAGGCGTCGCAAAACGCAAAGTCTCCGCAACGTGGACACCTTGGACTTCGCCGCGATTGGCGATGTCGAGTGGCTATAACGCGGGCGTCGTCGCGCCAGGATGGAATCGGCATTTGTGGGAGACTTCCCGTCAACAACAGTGCACCCGTTGGATTGCACGGATTGCTCGTTGCTTAAGAGATCAAGGCCAAGTCGTCTCGACGGCATCGCTCATTGAAACTGAACGCTTGGCGATTTCCTTGGCAGCCATTCGAGACAGACCACTTCCTGGCTTTGAAGAACTATCTGATGCGACCGTTGCCTGCATGTGCTTTGGCAACCGAAAACTCTGGCACTCCATCGCGACACAACTTCTTATTGGGAGTGAGGTAGGCAGCATTCCCGAAGGCGTGCCACTTGCACCATTACTTGAAGACTTGCAACGGCAACAAAAGACTGCCCGTCTGAAACCCGAGGCACTTGAACGCGAACTCGCTATCGATTTACGAACGGAGAGTGGTCTCTTCCGTTCGACGCTTCTCCATCGCCTTGCCGCCCTAAATGTACCGTGGGGAAAGCTTGATGACCCAGGACGTAGCCGCGGAACCTTTAGGGAACGTTGGGTCTTACGATGGGAACCCGAATACTCAGTCTTACTTGTCGAAAACCTGGTTTATGGCTCGACTATTGAGAAGGCCGCGACCGGGCGAATCATTTCACAACTTTCAAGCGACGCACGCTTGAATGAGCTGTCCAATCTTGTATTTGAGGCGATGACAGCGCAGCTTCCGTTGGCAGCCGCGAAAGTTAGCGAGTCTCTTGAGCACCGCGCCGGGCAAGCAACTGATTGCCTCGAGATGCTGTCATCGCTACCACCGATCGCGGATGTTCTTCGATACGGGCGAGCTCGCCAGGTCGACACGGGCCAAATGACATCTCTCTTTGATCGGATCGCCGCCCAGGGTTCAATCGCATTGCACCACGCGGCGAGAGGCTTGGACGAGGAGGCAGCTGCCATTCTCCGCGACGCCGTTCGAAACGCCGATCGTTCAATCTCGCTTGTCGAGTCATCAGCCTATCAAAGCTGGCTAAACTCACTTCACGATGTCATCACCGATGACCAAGCCACACCGTTGGTCGCTGGACAAGCAACACGATTGCTCTACGAGGGCGAGCACATCAGTTCAGAAAATGTAGTCGATCTGCTCGGTCGCAAGATTTCGCCTGGAACAACGACTTCTGAGGCCGCCGGCTTCTTTGAAGGATTCCTCGAAGGCGCAGGCAACCGACTCATCCACGACAATCAGCTGCGAAAGTGCGTAAGCGATTGGATCATGTCCCTTGAAGCTGAGACTTTTATTGAATCACTACCGCTCTTTCGCCGAGTCTTCGCCAATATGGATCGGATGGAACGCCGGCGACTGATGGACGCGGCGCTCGGAAGAAAATCTGCACAAGTGGGACATGAAGTCGTCGAGGATGCCATGGATTTCTGGCATGCACACATGCAACGAGTTGGCAAGATCTTGAAGGGAGAAGCCCTCGATGGATGAACTTCGGCGTCGTTGGCAAATGATATTGGGTGGCGAGTCTGAGGGCCTTGAGCAGTCTGACGCGCGGATCGTGTCGGCCCTGGATGCCTTGTATGAGGAAGGGGACGGTTCCGGAGGAAGAACGCGTCGCCGCGGAGGCCTAGGACGATCAGCACCGGGTGTAGCCAAATGGATGGGTGATGTCAGAGAGTGCTTCCCAACACCAGTCGTGCAGATCATTCAAAAAGATGCATTCTCGCGACTTGGCTTGCAACAGATGTTGCTCGAACCCGAGTTCCTAGCCGCCATGCAGGCGGATGTTAACTTGGTCGCCGATTTGATGAGCCTGCAAGGCATGATGCCCGAGAAGGCCAAGGAGACGGCTCGCGAGGTCATCCAAAAAGTCGTCGCCGAATTAATGGAGCGACTCGAGCGGAGGACAGCCGAGGCCCTGCGTGGCGCGCTCGATCGAAGCAAGCGAACAACGCGACCTCGAGCAGCCGATATCGACTGGCCACGAACCATTCACGCTAACTTGCATCAATATTTGCCTGAATACCAAACGGTTGTACCAGAGCGTCTCATTGGGTTCTCGAGGAAACAACGACGATTGGTCGACTTGGATGAAGTCATCCTCTGTGTTGATCAATCTGGTTCGATGGCTCAATCGGTCATCTACTCATCGATCTTTGCGGCCGTGATGGCGTCGCTACCGGTCGTGCAAACCCAACTGGTCTGCTTTGACACGGTCGTTTTGGACCTCACAGAAAAGCTCTCGGATCCAGTTGAAGTTCTCTTTGGCATTCAACTGGGTGGCGGAACGGATATCAACCAGGCTGTGAGCTATTGCTCTGAGAAGATCCAGCAGCCAAGGAAATCGCATCTGATTCTGATCACTGACCTGTGCGAAGGAGGCGATGTAGACGAGCTGGTTGCAAGATTGGCGGGCTTAGTCGCCAGCGGCGTCAACGTAATTGTACTCCTCGCTCTAAGTAATGATGGAAAACCTTACTACGATGATGGTCTCGCGAGCACGGTAGCGTCTTTGGGTATCGCCGTATTTGCGTGCACGCCTGATCAATTTCCAAACCTGATGGCATCGGCCCTACGTCGCGAAGACATCTTTCAATGGGCTGCTAGTGAAGACCTCAAGACGATCAGCGGAAGTGAGTCCGCTTCGTAGTGCTTGACCGTTTCGCATTCTGACTTCCCAACAACGTTGAACCTTTCCAGCGAATGCTTCAGGGTGCAACGGATAGCGTCGTTTCAACAGATCTTTCGACCTTTGGTCCGTCGGATCGCGGTGAAACGCTCACCTCAGCCACGTGTTTACGCCGCACTTTCGAGACGGCCTTGATCGACTGAGGAATCATCGACTCAAGTCCTTCGGTCGCCTCGGGGTGCGGGCTGATTGAGATGACTCGGCCCTTTCCATAGTCTCCACTGATGATTGCTGGTGTATCAATCATCGTTCCTTTTTGCGGGGCATAGAGTACTTTCTCGGATCGAAACCATGCGAGAACCGTGTACGGATTTAGACCAGGAAAACTCTTGGGTGAAACGATGGGACCATTTTGGTATCGGACCTCGACGTGCTCGGGCGTATCCGGAAACAGGCTGCGACCTTCCTTGGTAAGTTGCATTTTTTGACTGCTGCTCTTTCCGCGATACCACATGCTCTTCGCCCCAACACCTTCGACCTCTCGTTTTCCGGTGAAGACATGCGTGTCCACTAGATTCAACGACCATTGGTAATGTGCCGAACACAAGAACGCCCCCGCACAGACACCAACGCAACCTCCACCATCCTGAACAAACGCACGCACTGCAACGGCTCCCTCATCGCCAATCGCGGCAGCTTCTTTCGATCCGCTCCCTCCACCAAAGACAACCACGTCAAACTGCGAAAGCACGTTGGAACGGATGTCGTCAGCGGACAAACGCACGACTTCGATATCAGAGTTCATGCTTAGGGCACGAGCCAAATTCGTGACGCCGCGATCGGAACCACCCTCATCGTCGTAAAGTGCGACGAAAGTGCGATCGCGTCTTTCACTTTCAACTGGTGCCATGACATCCGTGCAATCGGTCTCGATCATGCCCAAATGGTTCAGAGCCACATTTATCATTGCGCGATGCTGGCGTGTTCTTACGGGAAGACGTTGGTATTGGTACGTGGTTTCCAAAGTCATTGCCCTTGCGCCAATCACATCAACTGCTGCGGCGGCCAACGTGGTTTTTTTAGGCCCACGCCCTAGCAACACGAAACGACGATCCGCGCGAGTGACACGGCTGTTTGCGGCAGCCAACATGCCTGCTACTACAGAATCGACATCTTGTTGCGAGTCAAAGATGATGCTTGAGCCGACCGACTTCTGTTTTCCGGACTTGGGCTTATGAGAGATATTGAATTGATATCCCTCGTGAAGGTCAAACAGCCAATCGGGATTCTGATCGGCGACAAGTTCCCAAAGGGTGGATGCGATTTCGCCGCGTGGACCCTCGGCAATGCCGGGGCTAGGGAAGTTCCTATTCAGATCTTTCTGCTCTTCTATCGCCTTGGGAATATATCGAGTTCCCTCTTCAAGCCCCGCGGTGTTGACGCGCGGTATCACGATTAGCTTTCCCCGTCGAATCGGCCAGTGTCGAATCTGTTCTGCAGCTGCTGCGCCGGCGGGTTCGTTGCCATGCACACCACCGGTGATGATGACCGTCGGACCTCGGACTTCTGGATCGATAGTAAAGACAGGAGTCTCCCAGGACTTACCTTCACCAAGCATCCTTCGCGATCGCTGCTCAGCCGAAGCCGACTGGGCCAAGAGCATTAGAGGGAAGACGACGGAGCGACCAGCTGCAAACAAGTTCTTGATGATCATGGGTTCTCTTCGTTTGGTTGATCGCAACGGCTGGGGTCTGTTCGGTTGATGCGGTTTGCGAGGCGAGCCCCATGAAAAAGCGTCATGCTTGTTCTACTTATCCCTTCGCAAACAATTGAGCCTCAATGTTCGCGAATGCCTTGAACTCCAAGGCATTCCCACTTGGATCCGCAAAGAACATGGTGTGCTGTTCGCCGGGCTGACCTTCGAATCGAACGTACGGTTCAATAATGAATTCATCAATGAACGTTTTAACGCGTTCGGAGAACACCTTCCAAGCTTTGACCTCAAGCACAACACCATAGTGCGGTACCGGAACGGCATGAGCATCGACAGGATTGCAGTGATTGGAAACCTTGCCATTGGGACCTAGATTGGGATTCAGGTGCGTGACAACCTGATGACCAAACATATTCCAATCGATCCAGCTCGTGTCGCTTCGACCTTCGTCTAGCCCCATTTTTGAGCCATAAAAATCGCGAGCTTCGGGAATATCACGGACCGGTATCGCAATGTGAAAGGGCGTGAGCATCGAACGACTCTCCTCTTGAAAGTGGGCACCTGAATTCGAGCAAGAGTATTCTCGATAAATACAGCCCGTGCCACTGTCGCTTGACTTTCCTATGTGAGAGATGAATGTGTGAC
>JBCCKZ010000227.1:0-8009 GCA_039027135.1 Planctomycetota bacterium | reverse complement strand
GGCAATGCCATGCTTGGCGGGTTGGACTGGGATCGATGTTTGGCTGATTGGCTCAACGAACAGTTCGTTGCAAAGCACGGCGTTGCGCCTTCGGAAACGCTCGATGGTGACCAAATGCTTCTTCACTTTGCCGAGGAGGTCAAACATTCGCTTTCAAGAAGGCCAAAGGTGCCGATTCGGATTCCCTTTGCGAGGTGTACCTTGGAAACGAGCGTCACTCGCGAGCTCTTTTCAGATCTGACCGCACACTTAACCGATCGCACCCGATTTACGATGACTAAGTTGATGCGGGATGTTGGATATCGATGGGAGCAAATCGACCAGGTGTTGTTGGTTGGTGGCAGTACCAAAATGCGAGATGTTCGTGACATGATTCGTCGTGAAAGTGGACTCGACCCCAACGACGCGGTCTCGGGCGAGGGCGCGGTTTCCGAGGGCGCGGCTCTGTTTGCGGCAAAGTTCCCCTTGCAATGCTATTCGAATCCGCATGCGACTCCCGTTTCGATCGCGCAGCCCAATATTCAAATCGGCGAAACTGAGATCCATGATGTCACACGGCACTCGCTCGGCGTTTTGGCGGTTGAAACCAAAACAGGGCGACGCAAAAAGAAAGAAGTGATCGCATCGCAAAGCCCTATCCCCGCCAAACAGACCGTCCGATTTTTCACGGCGCGTGAGGGTCAACCGAGTGTCGTGGTTGAGGTGATTGAGGGTGGTGATCAACGAGGGCGATATGCGAGCCGTATTGGAATTTGCACAGTGGATCGACTGCCTGCTTCGCTGCCCGAAAAGACCCCTGTCGATGTCCAATTCTACTGTGATCGAGATGGTTTGATCCGTGTTCAGGCCTCATTGCCGACGATTGGCAAATCTCATGAGGTGGTGATTGATCGAGACTACGAATCGGGTGGAGAGAACTTGGAAAGGCTCGCCGAACTTCAAGAAAAAAACAATCTTCAGCTTGCGGATTGAATCGAGGAGTCGCCAATGGATCGTTCACTCGACCAAAGACAACGTAGCTTTCTGCTCCGCGCTACGGATGGCAGTCTCAATGATCTGTTGTCCGATTCTGGCAATATCGGGTGACAAGGGGCCGTCAATCGGCTTCTCACTTGTGATTCTGCTGATCGCATACTCAATGCCATTGGCTTCACCTTGGGGTAGTTCTTCAACGGGGTGGTCATAACCTTCGGGTTGATCATGGGTCTGAACGCGAACGGTCTTCTCGTAGTCGTAGCACGATATGGTTCCCTCCGTCCCTCGAATCACGAATCCGCATTTTGGCTGTGGCTGGAACGTCCAAGGATCTGTGAAGGTACCCCAGCGGGTTTCGAACTTCGATAAACCACTTGCGTACTTTGCCAACGTGATACTGTGTTCGTCGACTTCAACTTCCGGGGGCGCGTTGCACACGGATGTTACCGCGATAGGTTTTTGGCCTCCATTGAACCAGCTGCCTATGGTTACGCCATATCCAAGGTAGTCCCTTAACGATCCGCCTCCGAGTTCCGATTTATACCACCAGCTGGCTTGCTTTTGCTCCGTGGTTGGATCGCATTTGACCTTATCAGCACCATGGAAGAGAGGTCCGCGGTTGCCACCGTAATAATGCACTTCGCAAACTTCACCAATCAAGCCGTTTTGAATCAGCTTCCATGTCGTGTAGCAACCAGGCTCCCAACGGACGGGCCAGTTGATCATCAATCGCTGGCCTGAGGCTTCATCGATGGAGGCGATCATGCGGTCGGCGTCAGACAGTGACGCTGCAAACGGCTTTTCGACGAATAGATGGGCCTTGAACGGGGCGATGCGTTCCACCCAAAGAGCGTGATCGCCGGTTGGGGGACAAAGGATGACAAGATCGGGTTTTGTCGACTCCATGCATTCTCGATAGTCGGTGAATACGATCGATTTTGGGAGGCTGAGGGACTCAATCGCATTTTGCATCGCCAATGGCTCTTCGTCGCAGATGCCAACGATTTCAGCCGACTCATGGTCGATCACGTTTCGCAACAGGTCACCCATGTGCATGTGCGAGAAATTGATCCCCGCGATTCGAAATTTTTTCTGCATTCGGCTCAATGATTGGGGTGAGATACCCACCGTGGCTCTCACGGTGATGTGGTGAAGATGTTCAAAGGTGATCGGTGGCGAAATGATAACCTGCGACAGCCGTGTGGTCGCGGATCATGTGTTGGTGACAGTTTCCATTCTGGAATGCAGAATGCGGCCATGGAAATTGATTTCGCCCGCAAGCTTCTTCGACGTCACTTTGGCTTCCCAGAGTTTCATGATTTTCAAGTTCCAATCATCGAGAGGACGCTCGCGAAACAGTCGTCGCTCGTGGTAGCTCCTACAGGCAGTGGTAAGTCGCTCTGTTTTCAAGTGCCTGCGATGGCGTTTGCGGAGAATGCCGTAGATCAGAAGAAGACTAGACCTCTCACTCTAGTTCTTTCGCCCCTGGTCGCCCTCATGAAAGACCAGGTGGATTCGCTTCGCTCCAAAGGTGTTGACGCAACGTTCATCAATTCATCCCTTGACCGAGCGGCTCGCGAAGAACGGCAAGCCCGTTTGGCTCAAGGTGAGTTTTCGATGCTCTATGTGACGCCCGAGAGGTTTCGCAAAAGTGAGTTCTTGGAGATGTTAACGTCACGCGGGATCGTGCTTCTAGCGATTGATGAAGCGCACTGTGTGAGCCAGTGGGGACATGATTTTCGTCCTGACTACTCCCTGGTGGGTGACATTCGAAAAAGGCTAGGAAGTCCGCCAACCATCGCATTGACGGCAACCGCGACCTCCGAAGTCTGCGAAGACATACGGTGTCAAATGCAAATGTCAGAAGCAGACATGCCATTGTTCTTCCAGGGTATTGATCGACCAAACCTATCGCTTGAGGTCGAAAGCGTGATGGGCGACGACGAGAAGTACAAATGGATTGTGGAGACGCTTGAGGATGAACGGTTTACATCTGGAAGCGTGATTGTCTATTTCTCTTTGATTAAAACCCTGCTGCGTTTCAGTGATCGGCTATTCGCAGATCGAATGGATCACGGGGTCTATCATGGAGATCTCTCGAGGCAAGCCAGGCGTCGAGCTCAAGAAGAGTTCCTCGAGCCGGCAGCTCATGTGATTCTCGCTACGGGTGCTTTTGGGATGGGTATCGACAAGCCGGATATCCGTGTTGTCATGCACGCCGAGACCCCTGGATCTATCGAGTCTTATTACCAGGAGATTGGTCGGGCGGGGCGAGACGATCAACCGTCTTTATGTCGTTGGCTTTATGATCAACAGGATTTGATGACGCAAATGCAGTTCATCGAGTGGGCCAATCCAGATGCCGAATTCTATATACGGCTCTACCAACTGCTCGATGAACACTCCGATCAGTGCCGTGCCTTTGGACTGGAGTGGATGAATGAGCGAATTCAAAAGCGAAGTCGACATGACCACCGACTCTCGACAGCGCTCGCGATACTGCATCGCCACGGAGTGGTTGCCGATGACAGACCGCCGGGATGCTTTGAAATACAAGATTCGCTGCCAGACCGCCTTCAAAGTCGTGAGTCACTC
The DNA here is from genome assembly GCA_039027135.1 of Planctomycetota bacterium. Lineage (GTDB taxonomy): Bacteria > Planctomycetota > Planctomycetia > Pirellulales > Pirellulaceae > Rubripirellula. The sequence goes on along the minus strand of JBCCKZ010000227.1, from coordinate 4,439 downwards.
GAGGCCAAGAAGCTCAATGACCAGAAAAGACTCTATGCTCTTGTCCAATTGACTGACGCTGAAGACCGCCAGGAGTTTCTTCGCGCATACTTTGGAGCGCAATGAAAAAGCCCACCTGCGTGGGGTAGGTGGGCTTCGTCGGCTCTACTGGGATACGGTTTCTATTCGCGAGGGCGAATCGCGCCGGTCAATCCGGTGTAGTCGACGCGATCAGTCAGGTGCCAGAGTGGCTGCCCTCGCTCAACGCGACGACGCAGCACTTCGATCTTGTCGGGGCTGCCTGCGGGTGCATCGGTAGGGGCGAAGGAATCATCCTCGTGAGGCGTGAAATCTTCATCGTGACCGTATCTCAAAATAGCTTCGAAAACGTTTTTACAACGATCCATGGATGGATGGGACTCCGTGGGGGGGTGATATGAAATCAGAGCTCCGAAGTAGCTAAGGTTCTCTGACCGCGTGCCGCACTTATCGAAATTCGGCGACACGACATTCGGGGATATTTAGTTTGGTTTGATCGGCAGAGGCTCTTGGCCCTGCAGGTTCGAAATCGATAGGTGTGAAAGGAATCTTTCTCCACTCCGCCTCGCATCGTCCCCGTCGAATCATTCGCAATCAAACTACGCCCGGATTATTGACGACTCAGAGAGCGAGTCAAGAAAAATCATCTTCTGGTGGCCTTGCTCAACACTTCCAGGCCGTCGGAAGAGCCGGTGTGGCAAGGTTTGATGAATGCCCCTAAACCAATGCCGGGTTCAAAATTCACCGCAGGTTTTTCGCGGCGATTTTATTTAAAGGGTCTTTAGAGGCCGCTACTGGAGCTGTTTTGGTGTCTGAATCTTCCCATGCGTTTAGCTAACAAACAAACCAGCCCATTTTGTCAATGGGGACTTGGCTTGGGATCGGAATCTTCATCAGACTTTCCGAGAGGATTCAATATTTCTCAAAAAAATTTTCAGATTATCTAGGCTTGATAACCGGAGACACTTGTTTTGTGGATTCAACGGACGATGACTCTTCGGGCGAGGCCGCGGGGATTCCATCTAGTCACCCATGAGATCACTGATTCGCTTCCCGAGATCGAGCGTTTGCAGGTTGGATTTTTGAGTGTGTTTTTGCAGCACACCAGTGCTTCATTGACCATCAACGAAAATGCAGATCCAGATGTCAGAGTCGATTTTGAGACGGCGATGAATCACGCAGTACCCGAGAGCCTTCCGTACGTTCATACCTTCGAAGGACCTGATGACATGCCCGCTCATGTCAAAGCCTCCATGATGGGCTTTAACTTAATGATCCCAGTAGGACGAGGAAGGTTACAGCTTGGAACTTGGCAGGGCATCTACCTCTGCGAACATCGCAATCGAGCTTCGGGACGAAGCGCTGTTTTGACGGCTTGGGGAACGACCGATGTTGCCGATGTGGTTGGTGACTAGGTTCGACAACCGTCGTTGACAGTCATTCCCATTGAAAGCAGGCTACTTTTCGGTCACCGCGGACGATTACTTTTGGACCGACGACAACTGGCGCGGACCAGAGCGGGAATCTGAGTCCGGGAAGACCATCACCCGATGCACTGAGGTCAAATTCCGCGACAACACTGAAACGCTCTGGTGTGGGCTCGACAATTTGGAGCAGCCCACGTTCGTTCAAGACTAGTAGTTTGTCTCCTGCAAGGGTGACCGATGCTCGCGTGCGGCGTTCATCGACCCAGAGAACTCGACCAGTGGACCATTCGACGCACCGGAAATCACTGTCAGCCGCGTTGCGACCGCTTCCGCCATAGAGGTAGTTTCCAACTCGAACTGGCGTGGCCCAGTGGCAACGCATTGATTGTCGTCTTCGATCGCGTTCTGGATCTCGCCAAAGCGTTTCAAGCTTACCTGCCTTGAACTGAAAAAGAGTGGAGCCGATTTCGTAACATTCGCTAACAAAAATTTGGTCGCCTCGGACGAGGGGAACCATTGCGTTAACGCTCTCTAGTTTTTCCGCCCTGAAATCTTGGTCGGCCAAGACATTTCCCGTCGCCGCATCGACGATCCATAGGCTTCCGCGAGCCAACGTTATGATTGAGGTACGACCATCAAGTTCAGCCGTTCTTGGGCTGCTATAGCTCGCCAGGTCGTTCCCAGTCTTCCATAGCTCGCGACCGTCTCGCAGAGCAAATGCAACCAATGCCGTACCCGTATCGCTGACACGGTCTAGTGCCATTGGTGGAAAATTCTGGTCTTCCGGTGGGCTTCCTCCCACCATGACGACAACCATGTCTCCGAGTGTCTCGTCAACGAGATGCAGCGGGCTGCAGGCGACACCAAAAAAGTTCTGTACAACACCATACTGAGACGACGTAGGAATCTGCCAGACGACGGATCCATCATTGAGATTGCGCACGGTGAGAAGGCCACTAACGCCCATCGTCACGATTAAATCGCGTCCCGCTTGATCCGTCACAATCGTAGGTGAGCTCCTTGGACCATCTTCATAGCCAAACATATCGCGGTAATCGATCTTGTCACTGACGGACCATTGAATGGACGCATCATCCATCGATGTGCACCGCAGTCTTTCTCGCAGTTGACCGGAATCACTTACCGAGTCGAAATGATAGTAGCGGTCTCCTCGAACCGATCCAATGCCGTAGCCATCACCGACCTCGAGCGTCCAGACGGTGCTGGGCTGCTCAGTCCAGACTTCGGTTGGGGCTTGCTTCGAGGTTGAATCGATGTCACTGCCCAAGAACCGAGGCCAATCAGCATTGGCCTTCGGTGTGTGGGCGAGAAGCAGAACCAAACAGAGGGCTCTTGAACCAATCACTATCAAGGCAATCTTCGAATCCACAGCTCTCGATACTCGACCGGGTCATTGTGTCCTGCAAAACCGATGTGCCCCTCGGTGCGGTCTTTGCCGGGATGGGGGCGGTCATTCATGAACTCGGTTACTCTTGAAAGGTCAGCATCCAAGATCCGTGTGCCATTGAGCTCGACCGATACCGTCGATCCATCCACGGTGACTTCTTGAAAGTTCCATTGACCCGCTGGCCTTAGATACCCTGTTTTGGCTGGCACCATGGCGTATGCGCTTCCGTGACGCTGTCGATCGTCGATGCTGGTGTACTTCGGGTGAGGGTTATCGAGAACCTGTAGTTCGCACATTCCCTGATAGGCCGGATCATCACGTTTGCCATCTGGTTTTGGCGTGGGCATCCGTATTGCAAGACCGTTGTTCCCACCAGGTGGAAGTTGGAACATCAAACGCCATTGAAAGTTCTGGTAGATATCTTCGCTAAGAAGATTTCCCCCCTGACCCTCGATGCATCGAATCGCGCCATTGGCCACTTCATAGCTTCCCGTATTTCCAATCCAACCGTCTAGGGTCTCGCCGTCGAAGACGGAAGAGAACCGTTGTCGCTCGTGTTCGAGCAGTATCGATGCCGATTCATCAGGCGACAACTCACGAATGGCTAAGTTTCGCCATCGTATCTCGCCACCGTGGGTTTGCAGTGCGATGGGGCCTCGAACAGGAAACGGTTGGTCCTTCTGCCAGTAGTTGTTCATGATGGCATGATCGACCACGAGGCGTCCGTTCAAATAAACGGTTGTCCGGCTTCCGATCTGTCGAATGAAGAATCGGTTCCATTGGCCGAACGAACGATCTGCTAAGACGAGCGGGTCTTTGCCTTTGGAGCCGGCTGGATTGTTCCATAGGCCACCACTTCCAAGATCAGAACCTAGCTCGAAACGATCGACTCGTGTGTAATCCCAAATCTGAACTTGCGGATTTGCCTTCAGGTAGATGCCGCTGTCGGCCATCGGTACCGTTGCGTAATCGATGATCAACTCATAATCACGAAACTCATCATTGGTGACTAGGTAAGGTCCCTCTCCATCATTGATGAGTTCATCTCCTTCCACACGCCAGTGCTTAGCCGCTTCCGTCATCCATTCGTTGAGTTTCTGGTCTCGTACTTCCTCGGACATTGCCGCAAGCTTGTTGGGATCAAAGTGCGGTCTTGCGTGCCATCCCTCCGTGCCTTTAGCCGAATCAAATAGCGGGCGAAAACCGGGAGGTACCGGCTCGAAGGATTGCAGGCCTGACGATGGCGATTGCGCCATGGCAAGTGCACCGATGCAGGTGACGCCAAGCCACGTGATGATGGCGACAAAGGTATCAATACGTGATTTCATGGTGGTGATTCTCTAGCGTAACTCGACAGCAACGATTTCGTTGTCGTTCCGAATGAATGCGGCTCCATCCGCGTAGGCGGGATGGCTCCAGACAACTTTACGGCCGAAGCACTCGCCGGTTGGTTCAACCGCCTGGAATGAACCAAGTGATTCGAAGCCTTCGGCATTCATGGTAGCCATCATCAAGACCCCATTCTCACCGAAGATGATGTATCGGTTGCTGTCACCACGCCGGGTCAAAAACGCAGTGCCGTGCTT
>JBCCKZ010000226.1:0-8024 GCA_039027135.1 Planctomycetota bacterium | reverse complement strand
TCATTGGCCGTGTCGGCTTGGTTTAGCACGATGATGCGACGGTTTCCGAGCTGGCACCAGTTCGGTTGTTCGTCGGCTAGTCGCTCAAACCGAATTTCGACTCCCGCACTTCGGACAAACTGAACGCGTCGTTTCAAGCGGGAAACCACATTGTCGGGGACGGGATGCGGCATCGGTGAAACTGACATGAAACGTTTCCTGATCGATTTTCGATGGCTTAATCAATGGCAAACTTTGCGGGGGGATAAAGCTTTCACCTCCCCACCTTTCATGGTGTAGCACGCATGACGATCGTGACGATACCTCAAGCGAAGGCAGGTAAGCGGCTGCTCAATAAACCGAAAACTTCTGGACGATTTGCCATCTCGGCCAGGTTGAAACGCAGGGCGATATTCATGAATCAAGCGACATCGACGGATGAACTCGAGCAACTCCGCCTTGAGAATGCGGAGTTGAAGTTGCAGCTTAAGTCGATGGCGGCAATGGCAACGCTTGGCGAGCTCACGGGCACTGCCACGCACGAATTCAACAATGTGCTGATGACGGTTTTGAACTACGCGAAGCTTGGCCTCCGGAATCGGGACGATGCCAATCGAGACAAGGCGCTAAACAAAATCCTTGATGCGACGCAACGTGCGGCGAAAATCACAAACACCATTCTGGCCCAGGCAAGAAATCGAAGTGAATCCCCCGAGCCGATCGATCTGTGCGATCTCGTCAGCGAGACACTCGTGTTACTCTCGCGAGAGATGCAAAAGTATCGCATCACTGTCGAAACGTCGTTCGAATCCGACTCAATGAACGTGCATGCCGTTGGCAATCAGCTCAGCCGTCTGTTGATCAATCTGCTGATCAATGCTCGCCAGGCGATCGATACGTGTGGAAACATTACGGTTTCCGTTCGCCGAGTCGATGAGGATATGGTGGAGCTGGCCGTTCGTGATTCGGGCTGTGGGATTCCCGCTGAATCGCTACCGAAGATTTTCGAGTCCAAATTCACGACCAAGTCCGGTCCGGATGCTGAAGGTCGCGGTGGGACGGGGCTCGGTCTGGCGGCTTGCAAGGAGATTGTTGATGGTCACCGAGGTCGTATCCGAGTGGAGTCGACAGTGGGAGTTGGCACCATGATTGCCATTCGTTTACCCGTGCAAGGCTTAGCCCAAACGCCTGGCGAAAGCAGCGACGAAACCAAGGCCGCCTGAGCCGATCGAGTGTTAAAAAATACCGATTAGGGTGTTTTTTTGTTTGACAGAGCTACGCGATTCCGCATGATTTGGGCTCAAACGAGTTCGAGTTTCCAGCGGGATTTGGCATCATGAATTTGCGTACGTTAGCACTGAGTGTTCTTGGTTTTTTGGTTGCCGGAGCACCTTCTTCAAAGCTGCTGGCTCAGTTTCCTAACCTGGCCAATCGTAGTGACGTCGGGATTTTTGTCGGGCAGGATAGCGACGACTTCGTAACAGCTTTGGACGATCTGTTCGTTGCCAGCACTATTGGTGATCTCGTCGAACTCGATAATCGGAATTCACCGTTTCAGTTTTTTGGCCCGAACATCGATGATCCCTTCCCGATGCAAGTGGGTGGTCTCGCTCGAGCTCAAGCGAAGTTTGGGCAGCTCAGGACCTACGCTGAGGGATTCGTCGTAAATGCCCAAACCTCATTTGATTCGGGAATCCCCTTTGTGACCGATGATGGTTTTGACGATGAAGGGTTCCCCGATTTTATTTCGGTCGATGCTTTTGCCAGCTTCACAGACCGCCTGCAGTTCGGTGGGACCGCAACTGGCTATCGATCGGCCTATAAATTCCGTGTCGAAGGCTTCAATTCTGGTGATGGTACGTTCACGGCGCTGAATGTCACTAACAGCGGTGTGAGTGACCTGTTCTTCTTCGATCAGCCGGGAGCTTTCTCTGAGGTCGTTACGACCCAATCGGTTTTTGTTGCAAATGATCAGCAACTCATCACTGCCAGCCTACAGTCGACTTTCCAGCCATTTCTGCAATCAGGTAGCGAGTTCGCGGGCATCGCCAGTTCGTTTCAGACTCTTGATCTAGTTGGCATCGAGCTTCGTGATGAGGTTACCAACGAGGTCATTCTTGATGTTTCGGTAACAAATTCCACTGGCTCATTTACCGTTCCCGTGATTGCGATTCCCGAACCATCAGGCCTCGCGCTGGTGGGGACTGGCCTCTGCTTACTGACGGTAAGCCGTCGAAGACGTTTTCGAAGCTAGATCAGATCAATGAGCTCGCGGACGCTTTCGATGACGAGATCCGGTTGGACTCCGGCTTGAGTATCCGGTTTTTGGGAAGTCTTGCCTGTCATCGTCAGCACGCCCGCGATGCCCGCTGCTTGTGCCCCGCCAATGTCTCCACTGACGTCGTCGCCCACCATGACGGCGTGCTCGGGTGAGCATTCGATCTGTTCTAGCGCCGCCTGAAAGAACGGCTTGGCGGGTTTGCCCGTGGTGATCGCGGTGCGGCCGGTCGCCGACTCAAGCATGTTCACAAAGGCGCCGGCGTCGAGGACCATCCCCTCAGCCGATTTAAAGTAGAGGCTGCGCGTCATCGTGATTAGCGGCGCACCCCCGAGCACCAAACGAAATGCTGTATTGAGATGCTCGAAAGACGAGAACTTGCCGAGATCACCTACGACGACGGCCTGTGCTCCGTCATCGCTTTGAGGGTGGCCTTGAAAGTCCTCGATTAATGGTGGCCGCGTCAGGAAGTAACAACGGCCTATGCCATGATCGTCAAGATATCGTTTGGTGGCCATTGGCGCCGTCAAAACGCGGTCCGCTTGAATTGAGAGGCCCAGTCGACCAAGACGCTCAAGGACGGCAGCCCGAGGCCGGCTTGTGATATTGGTGAGGCAGGCATACGGCACTTTTTTGTGCTCTAAATGTTCAATCAACTGGATCGCCCCGTCGATGATTCGATCCCCAACGTAAAGCGTGCCGTCGAGGTCGAGCAAAACGCCATTAATCTGATTGGGAAGCATGCCCGAAATCCAAATTTGTATGGGACCCCTACATCATACAACCAGCACAACCAACAAACTTTTCACGGCGGCTTAGTTTGCAAAGCGGCCTCGATGGAATTTCGGTCATCGTGTTGATTTCAGACGCCACCTTTGAACGGAGTGTGCTGAACCAATTCGTCGACAATTGATCCGCGGAATGGCTCTGTTGCTCCGGATCACATCCATTTGTCGTCAGAATCTGAGCACTCATGAGCGTTTCTGCTATTACCGATTCACCGTCTATCGGCGACCCCACTGTTGGTTCCAGCACACACGCTTTGGCGAATGGTGGAACGACGCTTCCGGAAAAGCAGACCGATTCCAATCACGATCATTTGCTCGAACAGATTGAGCAGACGATGGACTTGATCGCCGAGGCCACTTCGCCCGCCAGGGTTGAAGAAGCCGTCGTTGATATTTCGGTGATCGTTCCTGTGTTCAACGAGCGTCAAACCTTGCCAAACATTATCGAGCGTTTGCACCAAGTCATGCCGGTCAGCACGGAGATCATCGTGATCGATGATGCTAGTTATGACGGGACGACCCAGTGGCTTGAAGACCAATCGCAGACCGATAAGTTTCGTGTGATCCATCGTCGAGCCAACCACGGCAAGGGGTCAGCCGTTCGCTTGGGTATTCGCCATAGTCGAGGGCGTGTCGTGGCCATCCAGGATGCGGATCTTGAGTACGATCCAGCCGATCTTTTGCGGGTCATTTGGCCCGTTCTCGATGGGAACGCGGAGGCCGCCTATGGTTCTCGCTACCTCGATGGTCAAGATCGCTCGATATTGGGTTCCGCCGTTAACCGAACTTTGACGGCACTATCCAACCGAATCACAGGTTTAAGGCTGACGGATATGGAGACCTGCCACAAGGCTTTTGAGGGTGACCTGATTCGCGGCATGGATCTGCGTGAGCCAAGATTCGGATTCGAACCTGAGGTGACTTCAAAGCTGGCGGCGTCAGATGCAATGATCCTCGAAGTGCCAACGCGATACGAGCGACGAAGCTACGCCGAGGGCAAGAAAATCCAGTGGCGAGATGGCATCGAAGCGCTCGCTTGCATGTGGCGCTACCGCAACGGCTAAGCAACGTAGCCGGCACCTGAAAGTGAGTTCCAAGCCCATTTAAGGATGGCGTAAGTGACACCAAGCAATGCAAAGGTGTAGACGAGAACTGCGACGCTCCAAATGACTCTCTCGAAATGGCTGAAGCGAGGGTTCTGCCACAGCAGTGGTATTCCGAGGGCACCCGTCACGCCAAATAAGATACCCAGGGTGACCCATTTGCGTCGAAGCAGTTCTTGATTGCTTCCGATCTTCCTCTGCTTTGATTTTTCGACGTCGTGAGTGGTAATCGGCTCGTTCATTCTCGATTCAGCAAGGTCTGCTTCGATAGCGTCCGATGCTGATTGCGAGAATGGATGGGGCTCTTCAGATGAGCTCACGTCGACGTTTCCCTCTCATTGGGATTTGACTGTGAACCAGCTTTTGAAGGCTCCGGTGCGTTCGCCCGTGCTTTGTTCTCGCTTGGGTCGCCTTCGAGGCGCTCCTGTGCCCGCCGCACCAGTGGCGCGACGCTGTCATTGTCTCCATACAACTCGATGATGCTGTACCAGATTTTGCGTGCTTCGAGTACTTGGCCATCCAGCATGAGTTGCTCTGCTTGATCGAGTTGTCGTTTGAGCAGAGTGCTTGCCTCGCTGTCAGCTGGGGTCTCTTCGATTCCCGCGATCTGACGACGTGCTAGGTTCACAAAAGGTTTGTACTGAGGATCATCATCGAGCAGCGTCACCATCGAACGATAGCGATCGAGAGCCTGTGCCTTGTCACCAAAACGCTCGTATCTCCTCGCCTCCGCATAGAGGCGTTCCGCTTCGTTGCTGAGCTTAAAGTTGCGTTTGATTTTGACATCGAGAGCCTGCTCAGCCTGGCTCATTTCGATGCGGTCAATCTGGTTCCTCGCCCAATCTGCATGCTCCCCATTGGGAAAGCGATTGATGAGAGGTTGAAGATAGCTGTTCTTGGCTTGCATCCAATCAGTTTGTCGTTTGGTCTCCAGTAAAGTTTCTGCTTTGGCGCGAAGCTGATTTTCATTGAGCGGCCAAACCGCCCAGCAAATGATTGCACAAATCAACGCTATGCCCCCAACGATCACGCCGGGGCGATCATGCCAGGGAATGTCAACGGTGGGGAGCTCATCCTCAAAACGGATAGGGTCGCGCCCCATCAAGTCTCGAGCCGTCTCGCGATCGGATTGGTTGGTCACCGTGATCGGGCTGAACCCCGACGCGGCGTGTTCAACCACACTAGTCTTCGACGTTGCCTTGCGACGAACTTCGGCAAGACTCTTGATGACCGCTTCGGCTGTTCGCGGTCTTGCCTTCGGATCGTCGGAAAGCAGTTGCATCACCAACCGATCCAAATAGACGGGCGTATCCATCACCAGTGTCGCCGGCGACGCGATTCCTGAAGAACCCAGCTCGCCGATCATGGCCTCTTTTTCGGGAAAGCGGCCGGTGATCATCTGATACATCAATGAACCGAGCATGTGCAAATCAGCGGCAACCGAGGCGGCCGATGGGTTGCCAATCATCTCGGGTGGGATGCATGCGACTTCGTCAGCCGTGGGAGGTCGATTATTGCGATAGGGCGTTGAGAAACGATCGACGCGGGTATCAATCATGACAGGCGACAAACCACCGAAAACGACCTTGCTTGGAACGACCGCGCCGTGGCAAATTCCACGGCCGTGAAGTACCTGCAATGCCTCTGAAAGGCTTGAGGCGGTATCGATGGTGGTTTCCCATCCCAATCGACCACGCATCTCGATCATGGAAGCCAAAGTCGAGCCTTCGATCAACTCGTAGGCGAGATAAGCGTTCGATTCTTCAAAACCACCGCCGTAGCACTGTGCAATGGCGGGATGGCGGATCTGTTTGAGCGTTTCCCACTCATCGGCCAACCGGCGTCTTGCCTCGGGCGTACTGCCGAACGGTATCGGAAACAGTTTCACCGCAATGGAGCGTTTCAGCTCGATGTGGATCGCACGCCAAACGGTTGAGGTGGAAGGGTGGTCGCCTAGCTTTGATTCGAGTGCGAGCGGTCCGAGTCGGCTTGGAGGCATTCAACCAAGGTAACGAAAAAATCAAGGTATCGCTCGTGCTTCGACAAGCTTTTCTCCACCTCGCCTCTCATGTTGCAAGAGCAAACCTCTCCGGTCCCACGGCTTACCGGTAGGGAGGTCAGGTGGACGACGAGTCAATTTTTCAGGGGATTTCATCTTCCAAACGATCGAACCAACCCGCCTTGCGTTCTAGATACGCATCCAAGTTGCCATCAGTTTGTTTCCAGGCTTGGACCTTGAACTCTTCGAAGTCGATGGATCGTTCCGGATCGTCTCGTAGGTAGTCACGAACGCGGATCATTCGATTTCGCAGAGGCGACGGGGCTTCGTGGGTATCGGTGACCAAGAAAATTCGATGGGTGGCCTCCGGGTCCTCAGCGTGAGCTGCGCGTGGTTTGATGAGAACTTTCGTTCCATCAGCCCAGGGTGGTGCTTCGACCGAACGGAAGTTCAAGCCTTCGATCAGCGACTCCGCATGCTGCATGCCCTCGTCGTCAGAAACGCATGCGATGACATCGATCGTGGGACGGGCGATAAGTCCAGAAATCGCCGTTGAACCGACGTGGTCGATTCGGTTCATCCACCCATCTCCACAAAAGAATAGACTACTCCGCGTTTGTTCAAACTCTTGACGCCATCGAGCGTCGTAGTGCATCAGGCGGACAGAACAGTCGTTCATGAGAGAAGCATTGGAATACGAAAAGAGCCGATGACGATACGAAGTCGCCATCGGCTCATTGTTCGAAAGGAGTCAATCGACTCAGCCTTCGTTCATCGTCAGCATTACCAAACGAACCGAATTGATTTCCCTTTCCAGCGTTTCGACGTACGCAGCATCGGCCGGACACAGGCGGCCCTTCGGGACCGTGCAAGTGTGTCCGTTGGCCTTCAGCAATCGAATCGAATTGGCTTCGATCGCGATGAGGCGGCCATTCGTGCTGAACTGGCCCGTGTTATCGATCCATACGCGAGCGGTGGTCTCCGTTAGGGGATCAATAAGAGGCATTCGAGGCGTCTTCGAGACGATCTGGATCGCGCCATCTTCGGCCGGAATGTGATTGAAAAGGTCATCCAAAGATGGTTCTTTACCGAAGTCTTCCTTCTCTGGCTGTGGATCGCCGAAGAGGGCATCCACGGCATCGTCTGAGTCGGTGGGAGCCTCTTGCTTCATCGGTTCGTCACCACCAAACAAGTCGTCGAGCGATGCTTCACCGCTGTCGGCCTGGTTCGTGTCGGGTGCGTCGCCGAAAAGTTCATCGAGACCAGGCTCTGTTGCCTCGGGCATGGCCGCTTCGGCTTCAGCCGGTGTTCCACCGAGCAAATCGTCGAGGGATGGTGCTGCAGTAGCCGCTTCGGGCTCAGCTGGTGCGTCACCAAAGAGGTCATCAAGTCCGGCATCGTTCGACATCGGGGGTTCCGCTTCCGCGGGCGTGCCTCCCAGCAGAGCATCTAAACGGGTCGTTTCGGCAGCTGGCATCTCTGCTTCGGGTTGAGCAGGTGCATCACCAAAGAGATCGTCGAGGCTTGCTTCAGGCTCCGCTGAAGGTTCCGTGGCAGGAGGATCGCCAAACAGACTATCGAGGTCCGAGGCCGGCTCCTCCATTTCGGGTTTCGCAGGCTGGGTTGGCTCAGGAGCTGGTTCCCCGAACAAATCATCCAGACTGCTTGACTCGGCGGGTGCCGGAGCAGGTTCTGGCTCAGGCATTGGTTCTGGCTCGGGAGCAGGCTCAGGTTCGGGAGCAGGTTGTGGTTCGGGAGCAGGTTCTGGCTCGGGAGCAGGTTCTGGCTCGGGAGCAGGTTCTGGCTCGGGAGCAGGTTCTGGCTCGGGAGCAGGTTCTGGTTCGGGAGCAGGTTCTGGTTCGGGAGCAGGTTCTGGT
>JBCCKZ010000225.1:0-8091 GCA_039027135.1 Planctomycetota bacterium | reverse complement strand
GCTGGATTCACATCTACGTTTCCATGCTCAGCTATACAACTCTGCTGTTCTTTGCCATTACCGGTATTACTCTGAATCACCCTACTTGGCTGGGTGGTAGTGAGCAGGTGGTCCAGGACTACTTTGGCGAATTGCCCCCGGATATCGCAGACTCGCTCGCTGCGCAGGAACCAGACAAATTAGAGATCGCTGAATGGCTTCGTGATCGCTACCAACTTAAGGGCAAAGTAACGGAGTTCGAGATTGACGACTTTGAGTGCATGCTCGTCTTCAAAGGTCCCGGATACGCCGCGGACGCGTTTGTTGATCGCGAGACGGGCACGTATATGGTCACCGTAACCAGCAGCAACTTGATCGCTGTACTGAATGATCTCCACAAGGGACGCGATAGCGGAATAGCCTGGAAACTCTTTATCATTGATGGCTCGGCCATTTTGATGGGGTTGTTCTCTCTGTCCGGATTTGGATTGATCTTCTATCTCAAACGCCGTCGAGTTCCCGGGCTATGGACATCCCTCGTGGGAACGATCGCGTTGATCGCAGCTTGGTTGATTTGGGTGCCGTGAGCGGCAGATTAAAACTGAGCCACTAAGCCAACAGTTCTTTGAGTATCCGTCCCTCGGATCTCTTCATCGGACGTCCGATCGAAGTTTCTAGTTCGTGATCGTGTTCCAAGTCCAATGCATGCAAGATTGTCGCGTGCAAATCTTCAATGCCAACCGGATTCTCAACGACCTTTGAAAGATCATCACCATTGAAATCTGCGGGTGGATCAGCAGCGGTTTTCCCCATCACGTGCCCGGCGCGAATCCCGCAACCAGCCAACAAGACGCTGAAGCCATGCGGCCAGTGATCCCGGCCCTCGGCTGGATTGATCCTCGGTGTTCGCCCAAACTCGCCAGCCCAAACCACCAAGGTGTTATCCAACTGGTCCTGCTCATCGAGACGCTTTAACAACGAGGCGAGCGCCGGATCCAATGTGGCACACTTGGTTTCGTGGAACGAGTGATTAGCGGCGTGAGTATCCCAGCCCGAAAGTGTAACCTCGACACATCGCACACCCGCCTGGACCAATTGGGTTGCCGCTAAACAACCACGGCCAAATGGTGTGTCACCGAAGGCTTCGAGCTCGGACGTCGGCAGGGAGGTTACATCGAAGGCGTCCAGCTGCTCACTTGACATCATCGTCATTGCCGAAGCAGTCAACTCGCGATGCAGAGTTCGGTTCTGCTCAATCCCTGACAAGCGGCCTCGATAAAATTCTCGATCAACAATGTTTTGAAGGTCATCGATTCGTCGTCGAAGTCGAGGCTGAGAAACCGAAGACGTAATGTCGGGCACGGGATTGGCTGGATCCCCTGTTTGAAACGCATCCAAGGCAGGACCTAAATAGCCTCCTCGAGATGGCCATTGTCCCGGCAGTATCGAAACATGCCTTGGAATATCACCACCTCTTTGATCGGCATGGCAAAGGATTGCACCGATCGAAGGATGCTTTAGTGTGGGATCGGGTCGGAAGCCAGTCTTGACGTTGTAAACGGCTCGCTCATGATCGCCTTCTTTGGTCGTCACGCTCCTCACTAGCGACGTCAGATGCATCATCTCAGCTGTTTGGGGCAGTAGCTCGGAGATTTCCAATCCCTCCGTTGATGTCTTAATGGCTTGTACATCCCCACCGGTCAGCGAACCCGGATGAGGATCAAAGGTTTCGAGTTGACTTGGACCACCCTCCATCCAAAGCAGTATTACGTTCTTGGGGCGATGTCGGCCCTCCAAGTGTCTGCGTTTTTTATTGTTCTCATCCGCCACCGCCAATCGCTGAGCGATTGAAGAAAGAAAACCAGCCCCCACGCCCGCCTGCAATAGCGTTCGTCGGTGAAGGTGCACACGTGAATCGCAAAGTTGGACTGTCATCAGTGATTCCATGCCATTTCGGAACTATTCATCAATACCCATGTGATATCTTCGACCATCTCGTTTCGATCATCGGCTTCATTCAAGCGACTGGCGAAATGCTCAGATTCGATCGCGGTTGGCTGTCGATTTAGTGTTGCTAAATACAAGGCTTCCACCATCTTCTCGTGAGACGCTTGATACATCGAGACATGAGCTGAGGTATTCATCAGGGGATTGTGTTCGGCGAGTTCGCGTAACATGTCTCCGTTCATCATCAAGAGACGCTGCGTGATCGTGCCCGACTCATCAGAGAACTGATCCTCGCCCACATCGCCATAGCGGGTTACAAACTCATTGATTCCGGTATTGGCAAGCAACTGGATCAAAAACGTACTGTCGCGATCGATCGTTTGCACTCGAGCCGCCTGAGTAAGTGCGCCAGCGACCTGCTCGGGTCGCAACCGAGTGATTGGAAAGACGGCCATATGTCTTTCGTGCACACGAGTCACTTCAATACCAGAGTCATAACGCGAACCGACTTGGAATGGTCCGATTGAGGTGAGCACACGAATGAGATCTCGAACATTGAACTCACTTTCGACAAACAAATCCGCCAACGCATCAAGCATTGGATGAGGATCACTGTCGAGTGGCAAGTCATCGACCTCCGCCTCAAGAGGTTGTCCATAAATAAGTGCCCAGTAGTGATGAACGGCGGCACGGGCGGCTTGCCGGTTTTTGGGGTGCGTTATCCACGCCGCCAAACGGTCCCTGGCATCGCCTTCTTCCGGTAATAACTCGGGTTGGAAGGGAACCTTTGCGGGAACCTTGACCGTTTCACTCGCATCGAGGTACTGGAATTCGTAATCGACATCACCATCGTAGATCCCAGTGATTCCCTCCGATTTCGCAGCGGTGAAAAAAGAGGCGAGTTGGTGAAAGTCGCTTTGAAGACCTTCGCGCGGACTATGGATATCACCAAGGGCAACATTGCCCAAAAAATCGTCGTGGCATTGAAGACAATCAATACGAAGCCCCAAGAAAGCTCTCGAAGTCCTCGCTGCGAGCCGGACGGGATCTGGCTGATTTTCACCCGTGTCAAAGGTAGCCGTCAGAAAATTAACTTCCGGATTGCCTGTCCAGATTCCCTCGGCCGTAATCAACTGTTTGACCAGCCGATCATGTGTCCAGTTCTGTTCAAAGCAGCCTGCCAACCACGTTCGGAAGCGTCGCCGACGATAGGCCAGAAACTCTCCGCCGTCGGTTCCAACCAGGATCCTTGCCCATCTTTCGCCGAAGTAGTGGTGAAACCGCGGGTCTTTGAGAAGCCTTTCGCGGTGAGTGCTGAACCGCTGATGTTCGGGCAAAGTCTCGAGGTCTCGTATCTCCTCAAGTGACACACCGCTGCCCACCAGGGTGAGCGAAAGCCGTCTACAGAGCGTGAGCCAATCTGCATCGGGTGCCGGATCGAGGTTCTTCGCGTCCAGATCGGCTAGCCATAATCGATCAATTCGATCGGTCCATCTGTCAACGTCTGAAATCGAGGCCACTTTCCAGCTGGTCGGATCAAGCTGGCTCACCGGCGGAGGAAACACCGACGCGTTTGCCGCAGGAACCCTCGGTTTTGCCAGTCCCGCGATTAAGACCCCAAAAGCAATCAAAACAACAAGCGCAAGCCATGCCCAGCGAAGCGTCGGAGCGTACTTTTTGAGAGCCATGGGGATCAAAAGCCTCAGAGGTGGGTTCGAGGTTGATTCTTCGCGTTAGCCAAGTTGATCTTGTCACAAAATAACCGAAATTTTGGATCGGCCCATCAACTTCTGATTCTTTGTCGATTGCTAAAAAACCTAACGAATGCCCAAATTACCGATAATCCAGCCGGGAATCGTGACGATCTCAGACCGCGCTTCCTCAGGAATCTACGAAGATCGCTCAGGCCCCGCCATTGAGTCTTACCTTCGGCGAGTCATCGCCAATGAGCTGGCCCCCCGATTCCAGCTCATCGCTGATGAACAACCGATTATCGAGACGGCATTGAGGGAACTGGTGCGGGAACAATGCCCACTCATTTTGACCACCGGAGGCACCGGCCCAGCCACCAGAGATGTGACCCCAGAAGCGATGGAGAATGTTTGCGAGAAAATGCTGCCGGGCTTTGGTGAACAAATGCGGGCGATCAGTCTCAAATACGTTCCTACAGCGATTCTCTCCCGGCAAACTGCTGGCATTGCCGGAAATAGTCTGATCATCAATCTCCCCGGCAAGCCGAAGGCAATTGACCAATGCCTTGATGCCATATTCGCAGCGGTTCCCTATTGCATTGACCTTATCGATGGCCCTCGCATTGAAACGCGTCCCGATACGATCAAAGCCTTTCGACCTGGCGGCGACAGCGGCAAAAACGAACGATCCCCATCACCGCCAACGACATCGAAAGAATGATGATCGCCGTTGCGGCTGCCACAATGACAAGTGTCGTGGCAAAGAACTTCAGTAGCGTGACACCTGACGCGGCCATGACAACGGACGTTCGCGCGTAAGCCAACAGCGTTCGTTCGTTGGCAAGGTCCGTTCGGATCTTCGCGAGATCATCCCTTGAAGTCGGCGAGCCACTGGACGCCATCGGGTCGTTCACGATGCCGCATCGACCTGGCGCGGAAAAGCCGCCGGCTGGCCGTACCAACTTGGAAAATGACTATCCAGAGTTGCCAACAAAATCGCTTTGCCATGCTGATGCTCACCGCCATGGGTATAGTCCCACTCAAGGCGTTCTTCGTATTGAAGGATTCGTAGCGATCGAGAACTCTGAAGTGCCATCAACGCAAGCCGGCCAGGCGGAAAATAGTTTACCACGGCGGATGCCGTTTCACTCACCGGTTCCGTGTTTTGAGAACCCGGAAATACATCGCATGCGGGATCTGATGTCGAGTGCACTTCGATGAACAAAGTACCTCGGTCGCTGAGGCCACGGACCATCGACTCGAATAACGCGTCCGCATCACCACTCGGAATGTGATCAAGCATCGTCGTTCCGATGACAAAATCATAAGCATCAGGCTCAATCACAAATTCACGAGCGTCTTGATGATGTGTTTCGATTAGTTCCCGTGTCGCTCTTTCCTCGGCCCTTTGCTCGATGCGTTTCAACCCCTCCTCCGAAAGGTCAACGGCATCGACCTGATACCCCGCCCCAGCTAACGCGAGAGTATCCCTACCCGCCCCCGCAGCGAGATCCAGAGCCCTTCGCCGGGCCTTCGCATCGACCCGACCATACTGCTTCAGTGCTTCCTCGAGCGAAGCGGATGGTTCGAGTCCGTAAGCAATGTCATCACGTGAGTAAGCGTTGTTAAAAAGCGAGGTCATGATTCAACGGCCTTCGCGGAGGCGGTGGCCAAGCAGGTCATCCAGTTCGGGTTCGGCGAGGATCTTTTGTACGGTGGTGTCAATATCGTATCGAACTCGCCTGAACTCGATCTGATTGTCATCGAAGATGACGTAGCAACTTCGACTGTCACCATCTCGGGGCTGGCCAACACTTCCCACGTTGACCATTAATCTCTGTTTACCGGGCTGCCAAACAAACCGGCTAGGAATTTCATCCGGCCTGATGAATTTTACTTCGTTCGTAAAAACACCCGGCACATGCGTATGCCCCTGAAAGCAAACGCCTTTGATCATCGTAAAAAGCTTGTCCATCTTCTTGAGATTCTGGACGTCTTCGGGAAAGACATACTCGTGAGTTGGCCCCCTTGGGGAACCGTGGACGAATAAAATCTCGGGCGAGTTGGTCGGAATCGATGGATCCGTTCCATCACTCGTATCCATTCCCGCGGGTGCCTCATCTGGAACAACTGTATCACTTTCCGGCGAGCGATCGGTCGCTTGCGATTGACCTGACTCTGAGGCAATGGGTTCTCGGACCACGCGCGGCATTTGACAAAGGTATTCCATCCGTCGAATGGCCATCTCAGGCCCTTCGGGCGAATACTCAATCTGCCGACGAGTCCAAAAAATGGCCCCTTCAGCGGATGCGTTGAATCCTTCCGGATCGAAGAGCGCACTCGAGTCGTGGTTCCCGAGTATGCAGAAATCAAAGTCCATTACGCGGTCGAGACAGTCGCGTGGGTCGGGACCGTAGCCGACCACGTCACCAAGGCAAACGATGCGATCGACGTTCTGTCCAACCAGGTCTTCTTGAACGGCGTCCAAAGCCGCAAGGTTACCGTGAATATCGCTGAGGATCGCCGTCCGCATCATCGACCGTGCATCAAACGATCACCCAAACTATTGGGCAACTCAGGTTCGTCGTAGATTTTCTGTGCGGTAACCTGCCGGTCATAATCGACGCGAACGTATTGAATCTTGTTCGCTTCATCATCGAAGATCACATAGCAGGCTTTGTTATTCTCATCTCGGGGCTGCCCGACACTACCAACATTGACGAGCAGCTTATCAGCGCCCACCGTAAACTCATGATCGCATTCATCCGGTGTGACGAACTCCAACTCGGTCGTAAACACCCCCGGAAGGTGGGTGTGCCCCATGAACACCAGATGCTTGGTCTTGCCAAACAGGATCTCCATTTTTCGAGTATCGAAAATGAATTCAGGGAAGACATACTCGTTTGTGGGATCACGAGGTGAACCATGGACAAACTTTACGTCGCCTTCCTCGCTTGATCGAGGCAGCTCACCGAGAAAGTCCCATCGTGCATTGACCTGCGCGTTCGAGCCAGGCCCGGAATCAAGCTGATCCCTCGTCCAATAGATTGCCTTGAGTGCGGTCGGATTGAATCCATCCGGATCGAAGAGAGCCGCTTGGTCATGGTTGCCGAGAATGGTCTTTCCACACCTCTGCATAACCAGATCAAGGCACTCACAGGGATTGGGACCGTATCCGATGATGTCACCCAAGCAATAAACGCTCCCTACGCCACGACTTTTAATGTCGGCTAGAACCGCCTGCAAAGCTTCAAGGTTCCCATGAATATCGCTGATTAGGGCGAGTTGGGGCAACGTAAAAATACTCCGACGGGCGGCGTGGGTCGGGATGTCCGGGCTTTGGGTGTCCTGGCTCACGATTCACGACCATAATCGTCAATCAAGACATGGGATTCTATAGTCTACATCGTTCTAAATTGGACTCACAGGCCCACCCTGATGTTTGATGTGGCGTTTACGTTTTCGCGGCCTCCCATTTCTAACCCGCTGATTTGATTGAGCGCATTGCATTCTTCCTACCTATTGGCGATTGAGACGATTGGACGTTCGGGTTCACTCGCACTGACATGCGTTCCTTCCGAAGTGGGACACGAAGCGAACGAGCTCAGCATGGCTAGGTCCGCGATTTATCGTTTTCGGAGCCTCCCCGACGACCGGCGCACGGCAGTGACGGTAACGGAACAAATCAAGCGTTTGCTTGAGGACAGCGAAATCGACACCCCGGGAGAATCGCTTGTCGGGATCGGTGTTTCCATTGGACCTGGCTCTTTCACTGGAATTCGAATTGGCGTCGCCACCGCGAAAGCTCTTGGTTACGCCTGGCACCTTCCGGTTTTTCCGGTGGACTCGTTAGCCGCCCATGTCGAAGACGCCTGTTTTTCGAAGGAGCTCAGCGTGGATTCCATCGTTAGCTCAACCATCAATGCCTACCGGGGTCAGTGGTACGCTCAGAGCTATTTGTGTAAAGATACCAGCTCGAAGCCTCCCCAGTCGCTGGTCAGTACCCCCGAATCTTGGATGAAAACCCTAGCCGACTTAAAACGCGATCCTGCTAATTCTGAAAAAACGATTTGGTTGGCCGGTGACCCAGAAATCACTCAACCGCTTCAGAGCCAACTTGAAGGCAGCCAGGTTGCTGCTCCCCACGAGCTTGCCGCGGCGGTCGGACGTTTAGCGCTAGTGGGGCATCTTCGAGGGAATGGGGAACAGGCAATGAACATCACTCCCAAGTACATTCGTCCGAGCGCGGCCGAAGAGAAACTTAACGACTCGCCAAATACTAAAGACTCGCCTTGAATTTAACGCTGATGATCGATCAGCCAATCGATTTTGCGAGCGTGTAAATCTCGTCCGCGTCTAGCCAACGATCGTTACTGTCAAACAATGCCTGTATCGCAGCGCGATGGGTCTTCATCTTTAATCCACCGACACCGATCGGGCCGTACGCAACTGCGTTTGAGCCGGATCCCTTGAG
>JBCCKZ010000224.1:0-8106 GCA_039027135.1 Planctomycetota bacterium | reverse complement strand
GTTTTTTTTAAGCAAAGGGACTGTATTTTCCAGGCTTAGGAACAGGATACAAAACGTCAGAGTCTGGAGTACTTGAGGCTGGAGGCGGGCTCTTGAGCGTCCTCGAATCAAGTTCGGGAGCCAAGTTACGCCCTTTCTCGAGCAGCTCGTCCCACTTGACGATTTTGGCGCTGTAGCAAGCTTCTCGACCCAAAATCGCACAGAAGGTTGATTTTGCGCCATATTCACCTTCGTTATAGATTTCTCCACGCATTAGCGCTTCGATCAGGTCGTGCTGCTCTTGCTGGTGGCCCTTTTGCTCCTGGTCCTTCGGGAAACGATACGGGTTCTGACCGAAGATTTCCTTCGATGGATCAGCCGTTCCCAGCGTTCCGTGAACTGCTTCGCCGACGTAGCCCCATGAGCCCTTGAGGTGACGGCCCTGGCTAAACATCTTGGTTCCGTCAGCGAAGGTGTACTCGCAAAACGTGTGATCAAAGATCTGTGATTGGCTGCGGTCCCCGTCAAGACGTTGACCGCGTCCGCCCATTCCGTTGCACTCGACGGGATACTCACCCTTGACCCAACATCCAACGTCAAGGTTGTGGATGTGTTGCTCAACGATCTGGTCACCACAGATCCAGTTGAAGTGGTACCAGTTATTGCACTGATGCTCCATTTCAGTCGCACCAGGCTGTTTCGCCTTATTCCAGATACCTTGGCCATTCCAATAGACGCGTTGGGCGATGATGTCACCGATTTGACCATCATGAATTCGAGCAACCGTTTCCTTGTACTGGTTCTCATGTCGACGCTGAAGCCCGATGCCAACCATCAAGTTCTTCTTCTTCGACTCCTCGACGGCAGCGAGCACACGACGGACGCCCGGAGCATCGGTTGCCACTGGCTTCTCCATGAAGATATGACGCCCCTTAGCGACGGCATATTCAAACTGAGCTGGCTTGAAACCTGGAGGCGTCGCAATCACGACAAGGTCACAATCGACATCGATAGCAGCCTTGTAGCCATCCAAGCCGGTGAAGATTCGCTCGTCCGGTACATCAACCTTGTCCTTGAACTTTCCAAACGAAAACTTCTTTAGCGACTTACGTGCCTTGTCTTCAAAGGCATCTGCAACGGCCACAAGCTTGGTGTTGCCTTTGGTATTGAAAATGTTTTGGATCGCGCCGCTTCCGCGACCACCTGCTCCAATCAATACGACTCGAATCGTGTCATCGCCGGCGGCGTGAGCAGTCCGGGCAACGGTGCTGGCAAGAGTGGCTGTTGCAGCTGCCGCCCCAGTCGTGGTCAAAAACTGTCGCCGCGAGTTTGGCGTTTTCAATTGTTCAATCTTCTGATGGTTCGAATCGGATGCCATCGGTATTCAATCCTGGACAGGAGTGGAGGAGGGGTGTTTCGTGATTTGCCTCATCGAGGGGCGTTTAGTGTAACTCAAATGGCGTCCAGCGTCGGTACATGACACCACAAGATTGCCCTGTTCAGGTTCACGTCTCCCAGGCTAAACTGAACAAAAGTTCACTCCACTGAGCGGGTTCTTTGGATAGCCAGCGAAAACTTGCGATTCTCGCCGATGCGGCGAAGTATGACGCGTCCTGCGCGAGCAGCGGATCGAAGGGCAAACGCTCGAAATCCACCTTCGGCAACACCGAGGGAATGGGGATTTGCCACTCTTACACACCGGATGGCCGATGCGTCTCTTTGCTCAAGATCTTGCTCACCAACCACTGCATCTACGATTGCCAGTACTGCATCAATCGAAAAAGCAGCGGTACCAGAAGGGCTCGATTCAGTGTTGAGGAAATCGTCCAGCTCACGATCGCCTTTTATCGCCGCAACTACATCGAAGGCTTGTTCCTTTCCAGCGGGATCATTCGCAGCCCGGACTACACGATGGAACAGCTCGTCATGGTCGCCAGAGCACTGCGTGAAGACCATCGATACGGCGGCTACATCCATCTAAAGACGATCCCCAACGCGTCCGAGGAACTCATCGAACAAGCCGGCAGTTATGCCGATCGTCTTAGCGTCAATGTCGAGCTTCCCACCGAAAGCGACCTCGCCCAACTCGCGCCAGAAAAGAAACAGTCTCAGATTGCTGAGGCGATGAGTGGGATTCGATCCCGCATTGACGAGTACTCAAGAGACAAGTCAAAGGGAATGAAACCACCCCGCTTTGTGCCCGCGGGGCAAAGCACACAGATGATTGTTGGCGCCACATCCACACCTGACTCAAAAGTCCTTTCGACCGCATCTCAACTTTACGAAACGCACCAACTCCGCCGCGTCTATTACTCCGCATACAGCCCCATTCCTGATTCGCACGTCCGGCTACCCGGCAAGAGCCCACCACTCATTCGCGAGCATCGACTCTATCAAGCGGATTGGTTGCTTCGCTTCTATGGCTTTAAGGCTGATGAGATTACCACGGGAGACGACCAGAATCTCTCACTCGACATCGATCCCAAAACAGCGTGGGCCCTGGGCAATCGCGGCTTCTTTCCTGTCGATATCAACACCGCACCGAAAGAAGCATTGCTTCGCATCCCAGGTATCGGCTTGCGGAATGTCAAACGTATCTTGGCGAGTCGTCGCCACCATCGGCTACGCACCGACGATCTACAAAAACTAAAAGTCGCCTGGAAACGTGCTAGAGCTTTTGTTGTGACGGCTGATCACAACCCATCGCTCAGCGACCTAGACCGCACAGATCTGCGAAAGCGAGTCAAGACAAGCGATCGACAAATGATGCTTTTTGATGCACACGCATCCGCATCGAGTGGAGAGGTATGACGGGTGACGTACTTTTTTCAGCCGAGTGACTTCGATCAGTTTCGACTCATGGCTCGCAAAGCCGTCCTCGCGGGATTGCGTCCCAACCAGACCAGCTGGCATTCGCCCGATCAGGGCGAACTACTGTTCAAGGGAGCCGAAATCTCCCACCTATCTCATCAGAAACCCAACGCGGAGCTTCGTGTTCCCCAGTCCTTTCTTACCCAGGTTAAGACCATCTGGTGTCATCGCGACCCATCCCGGCTCGACGTCATCTACCGGATCCTTTGGCGTGTGCACCAAGGCGAAAGACACCTCCTCGATTGCTCGTCAGATGACGACGTTCAGTCGTTCAAGCAAATGGATCAGGCGGTAAGACGCGATGTTCACAAGATGAAGGCATTCGTTCGCTTCCGAAGAGTAAGTGCCTTGGTCGAGGGTGGCCCCGATTGCTTCGTCGCCTGGCACTGCCCGGATCATCGAATTGCAACGCTCGCCGCTCCATTCTTTGCACGTCGATTTGGCGACATGCATTGGTCGATCATGACGCCAACGGAATCTGCGCACTGGGACACCGAATCCCTTCGCTTCGGCCCCGGGGCAAGCCGCGATGACGCGCCAAACGCTGATGAACTAGAGGATCTTTGGCGGACTTACTATCGATCGATCTTCAATCCAGCAAGATTGAAAGTTAAAGCGATGAAGGCAGAGCTACCGGTTCGACACTGGCGAACCCTTCCGGAAGCCACTGAGATCGAAGACCTCATTCGCGAAGCCCCCAGTCGAGTCGAGGAGATGTTTCGGAAAAACAGATAACGACTCGATGAACGCATCGCCCAACAAAGTGACATGGCCGCAAGCCGACCACAGTCAAAACGTTGATGAATCCTAAACACCCATGAAGTACTTGTAGGCGAGCATCGTCTGCCGGGCTGCCTGATGCGGATCGGGATACGCAAACGCTTCAGCGCAAAGATATCCCTCGTATTGGATGGATCGCAACGCCTCAACCACGGGCCTCATGTCTAAATGTCCCAT
The DNA here is from genome assembly GCA_039027135.1 of Planctomycetota bacterium. Lineage (GTDB taxonomy): Bacteria > Planctomycetota > Planctomycetia > Pirellulales > Pirellulaceae > Rubripirellula. The sequence goes on along the minus strand of JBCCKZ010000224.1, from coordinate 4,299 downwards.
GCCAACCGCCCGGCGATTGCTATCGACAAAGTGAACATGGCCAAGATGCGATCCGGCGTCTTTGACAGCTTCAGCCACATCCACCTCTTCAATATTCATATGGAACAAGTCCCCAAGCAGCTTCACGTTCTTCGTTTCGAGCGATTCCAGGAGCTTTACGCCATCCGCCATGGTGGTGCACTGCTTGGTCTCATACCGATTAAGCGGCTCGTAAATCAGTGGCACCTTGTACTGTTCCGCGTGGGCGCCGCAAGCATTCAAAGCGTCCGCAAGATATCCCAGAGCGATCTCCGGCGCCGGAGTCTGACCTGATGGCCCCTGCATTGAACCAATAATCGCGAAAGCTTCGAATGAGCCAGCCAGGTCCACGATGGACTTGACGAAATCAATAGCCTTGCCCCGCGCATCGGCGTTCTCGTCAGCAAGTTGCAATCGATGCTTGACCCACCCTGCTCCCGTACCAAGCGCAGCAAGCTTAAGCCCCGTCTCATCCAGAAGCGAAGCCAACAACTTGGCATCGATGGCTTCAGGCCCTGGCGCGAAGACTTCAACTGCATCAAAGCCAAGCTCGGCAGCAAATCGAACACTGTCTTCAAGGCCATCCCAAAGGACGAAAGGTCCACCGCGTGCTTCTTCAACTAGACTGATCGTGATACAGGACTTCATGCCGTCGCCTCCGGATCGTTGTTTTCGGGTTTGCCTTCCGAGTAAACCCAGTTATGTATTGGTTTCAATATGTCTTTGACCTCTGCAACCAACGATTGATCGATTGGTTCGTCAATCCATTGGCACCACTGCTGGACTCGATCAGGGTTTGCGGAACCCGTTACGTTGCTAGAGAAATTCTCATCTGCGACACAGTACTGCAGCGCGAGCTTGGCGATATCCGATCCGGCATCTCGGCAGTGCTTTGCGGCTGCCGCTGCCACCTCACGCACTTCGTCAGTCGCCTTATGCCACGATGGAAGTGGCGAGTCGGTAAGCAACCTCGCGGAAAAAGGCGCCGCGTTGATCAAGCCAACACTCTTCTTCTCGCAAGGCTCGACAAGTCGCAAGGCCATATCGTTTTGCAAAGTGAAGTGGTTGTAAGTCAGAATCACATCAAGATCACAAGCATCGATCATCCGCTGAAACATTTTCATGGGATAGCCGCTGACACCGATGTAACGGACCTTTCCTTTTTCGACTTCACGCTTGAGTGCTGGAATCGTCTCGTTGATGATTGGGTCGAGATCAACAAACTCAATATCATGGCAAAACACGATGTCGAGATGATCTAAACGCATCCTTTGCAGCGAAATATCAACCGACTCAGTCACGCGGCGAGGACTATAATCGAAATGTTCGGGTGAAAATCGCCCCAGTTTAGTGCTGAGCACGTAGTTATCGCGGGGAATGTCAGGCAAGATCTGACCAAGCAAGCACTCGCTCATCCCACGTCCATAGTAGGTCGCCGTATCGATGTAGTTGATTCCATGATCCAAAGCGACGTGGACTGATCGAAGTGCCTCGGCGATGTCAATTTTTCGGAACTCGGCTCCAATTGATGAAGCGCCGTAGCCCAATGAAGTGAGTTCCAAATCGGTTCCGCGAAGTGGGCGACGCTGCATGGCCATGTCGGAAGGAATGTCTTGGTGGGTAGTAAAGCGACGGGAGCGTTTGTAGTACCGCGTTTAGGCGGCTCCGGCTTTCACTTCCATTGAACCCTGGCCGTCAGAAGCCGGTACTACGAACCTTCGCATCTAAAAGGCCACATCGTATCGAAGGCTCGGTTTTTGAATACGGGGCGTCTCACCGAGACTCACCGCTGCGGATCCATCCGCCCCCCAGCACTCTCGCGTTATCGTAGAGAACAGCTGCTTGCCCGGGTGCGATCGCGCTTTCGGGTTCGTCGAAACAAAAATCGAATGTTTGCCCATCCGGGGCAATGTTCAACGTCCCCGGTTTCGGTGATCCGTTATAGCGAATCTGGATCTCGCACTGACGCGGTAAATCTTCGATGGGCACCAACCAATTCGCCTCTTCAGCGAAAAGCTGCATGCCCTCCAGCTCATCCCGTTTGCCGAGCACGACCCGCTGCGTTTCAGGTTCGATTCGGACGACGAAATGGGGCGAACCCAACGCGATCCCAAGCCCCTTGCGCTGACCCACCGTGAATGCTTCATAGCCAGCATGCTGACCCACGACGGTTCCGTCGGTCAAGACAAAATCTCCGCCTGTATTCAACGAACGCACCGGAGCCCGCCCCTTCACAAACTCACTATGGTGCCCCTGAGTGACAAAACAAATCTCCTGGCTATCCTTTTTATCAGCGACAGCCAAACCAATCGATTCGGCCAATTCTCGGATGCGTGGCTTTTCAAATTCACCAACCGGCAGCAACATCTTGTTAAGCCTTCGTCGCTCGATACCAAACAACGCGTAGGACTGATCCTTTCGATCATCCAATCCTCGATGCAGATGACCGTCGACCATCCTGGCGTAGTGGCCGGTCGCAACATACTCCGCATCGACTCCAGCGGCATAATCGAACAACCTTCCGAATTTGATCCACTGGTTGCATCGGACGCATGGATTGGGTGTGCGGCCACTGAGATAATCTTCGACGAAATAGTCCACGATCCGACGAAAATCCGCCTGAAGGTCCAAGGCATAAAAAGGAATACCCAGCATTCCGGCAACCCTTCGAGCATCCGCGGCGTCTGAGGCTGTGCAACAACCCTGTTTGTGATCGGCTCGAGTTCGATTGACAGAGGTGACAACTGGAAGACCACCCCCGGCTGGGCCTGAAGGCACATCGCAAGCAGCGGCCGATTCTTCACCGTGCCTCATGAAAACGCCAATCACCTCGTGCCCCGCCTCTAACAACAGATGGGCAGCCGCCGATGAATCAACGCCCCCACTCATCGCGAGAACGACCCTAGCCATGTATATTTCACCTCCTTCGATGATCTCTTTCCCACATCATAGACTCAGGCGAAATTTTTAAACCCATGGATGCTGAATTGACTGGCCGTGCCAAAGAGATCCGACAGCGTTTGACCCAACTCGGAGACTCTCTTTGACCACTCCAGCAAGCAAGAATCGATCAAAAGCATTGAGCTGAAAATGGGTGAACCGGACTTCTGGGATGACAACGATTCAGCCCAAAAGACGGTGATGCAGCTCAAGACTCTCAAGGGGATTGTCGACCCGCTGGATGAGCTGACCTCGTCGAGCGAAGATCTCGAGACGCTCATTGAGATGGCCGATGAAGACGAGTCCATCGCCGGCGAGGTTCGAAGTGAAATTGAGCGTCTCGAAGGAGTCCTCGATGATCTCGAACTCAAGGCGTTGCTAAACGGCCCCCACGATGGCGATGGCGCGATCCTTACGATCAACGCTCGAGATGGCGGGACGGATGCCAATGACTGGGCCGACATGATGTTGAGGATGTATTCGGCCTGGGCGGCAGCCAAAGAGTACAAGATCGAGCTGCTCGATCGGCAGGAAAACGAAGAGGCCGGTATCAACCACGCCTCCGTCGCCATTCGTGGGCCGATGGCCTACGGGTACCTCAAAGGTGAGGAAGGCATGCACCGCCTGGTCCGCATTAGTCCCTTCAACAGTGAGGGGAAACGACAGACAAGTTTTGCCGCGGTGAGCGTTGCACCAGAAATCGATGACTCGGTGGAAATCGAGATCAGTAAATCGGAGGTCCGAGAGGACACTTTCCGAGCAAGTGGTGCCGGCGGCCAGCACGTCAATAAGACGGACAGCGCCGTTCGCCTGACTCATCTGCCAACCGGCCAATTTGTTTCCTGCCAGAGTGAACGCAGTCAGCATCAAAATCGGGCGACCGCTTGGAAAATGCTGCGAGCCAAACTCGCGAGGTTGGAGGAAGAAAAACGCGAAGCTGAAGAAGCCAAAAAGTATGAAAGCCAAGCCAGGACTGGCTTCGGTAGCCAGATACGGAATTACTTTTTGCATCCTGATCAACGTGTCAAAGACGCCCGTACCGGCCATTATGTCGGCAATTTCAACAGCGTCCTCGACGGGAGTGAATTGCAGGGTTTTTTTGACGCGTTTTTGCGACTCAAAGCCGGGCAGTAGGCGAATCATCGTCCGAGCGAATGCTGAATCAATGAGCCGAAATGGGGAGCCTCAAGCGACCCATAGGGTGCAACGTTGCAAGCCACCCGAGGCGTCGTACGCCTCCCCCTGCGGCTCATGATGTTGAAGCCGAGCCATATACTCCGCGCAATGAGCCGAACGAGTCTGCTCAATCAGCCGAAATGGGGAGCCTCAAGCGACCCATCG
>JBCCKZ010000223.1:0-8112 GCA_039027135.1 Planctomycetota bacterium | reverse complement strand
TTGAAGTGTCAGTATCTCCGGCGAGGGTCGCGTATACGAGCGAAGAAAGCTCTAATGGCTCGGAGTCAAATCCACCCTGTTTTTCCCATTCATAGTCGGGCTCAATGGCTGAATCCATCGCTTGGACACTATTTGATATCCCGGTGGCTTCATCACGATCGAAGGCATGACTCCAAGAACGAATCTTCTCGATCTGCCCACTGAAATCTCCACCAAAATCGTCTGACGTTGCTCCAATCTTAAAGACATGGCCAGCGATCTGTTCGTGATTGAACTGCCGTCGGCTGGCATCCAACTGACCGTCAAGATAAAGGCGGGTACTCGACTCGGTAACGACAAGCACTGCGGTATGCCAGCGTCCATCGTCCACATTCGTTCGTCCCACCATCGCGCCGACCCAACCGATATCAAAAACGAGCTTACCTCGGCGCACAAAGAGAGTCTTTCCTCCGGGACGCCAACGCCCTTTCAACGGCGAGGTTGCCACCAACGTCCCGTCCCCCGTCGTACGAAATCGAATGGCGATCGAGCGGCCGGTCTGACCAAGATCAAGACGGCGGGCTTCATCTCCCTGGAGATACTCCCAAGGTTGGCCCGTAAACAACGACTCACCAGATTCGTCGCTTTCAGATAGCTCACCCCGAACAGCGATGGAATGTTCGTTCGATACTTCTTCGATTAACTCTCCACGTGAAAGCTTCGCAACGCTCAGTCGAAGAGCTTGAGCCGTGGGCTCAATTCGCAAATCATGCGAGATGCTAACGGCACCACCTCGCCGTTGACCCTGGACTGACTCTAGAATGCCTGCTTCGCCAATTCCATAGCTCAGTACGGCCGAATCTTCGTGCAGGTAATAACCTCGAAACTGCATCCATTGCTCGCCCACGGGACCTCGAGGCGGCTTCATGCGTTTATCCGGTTCTTCAAAGGTTCCATCGAGTGACCAACCCCAATCCTGCAGTCCATTGACTTTCTCGCCTAGGATATTCGGCATTCCTTCGCCCCTTTGCATATGGTGCTGAGTCTGCGACACATCCAAATCACCGATCCAAATGCCTGATGAGCGCATCTGATGAAGATCGTAGGCGAACGAAAGGCCATCACCGATCGGCATGGTTACTGCGACGGCCGTTTTTGAGCCAATCTGTGAAAGCAATGCGGGGCCGTAATCACGATTAATAGAATCATCTTTCTCATCTGCCAGAGAGTCTCCCTCGGGAAGAGATCTCAAATAAGCGGCATCGATGCTCACATAACCAGGACTCTGTGAGTTCATGATTTCACTTCGAATGTAATGAACGACTTGATACCGTTGCTTGGGCGACAGATAGCGAGCTGCAGCCATCAATCCATTACCACGCGTCAACGTCATGAGCATTGAATAAGGATCGTTACCAAACTTAAGATCATCGGTGGCAAACGAACGAGCTGTGGGCATCAGTGCAACGCCATCGCGGCCGTGGCAATTCACACAGTGACTCTGGTAGATTCTTCGCCCCGCCTTCAGATCCTTCTCACCCAAGCTCGTCAGGATTCCCGCATGATCCAACCCGATTGTGTCATCGGTAATCTTGAGACTGTCCGGGTGTGGCTGGAGCTCGGCCGCGCGTGACTGACCTCCCTCTGAAATAGCGAACACGTAGCTCAATAGGTCATGAATCTCTCGCTCACCACGCAGAGATTCAAGCAATCCCTTGGGCATCAGAGACTCATCGCTTTTCTTCACCGCTTCGATCTCGAGGTCGGGAATCTCAATCTTCCGTGATGTATCCGACGGGTCAATCAAAGTGATCTTCGAATCGTCTTGCGAAACGAGGATTCCAGAGACCACTTCTCCTGAATCGGTCAATACACGCACATTTTGGTAGCCTTCACGGATGACTTTCGACGGGTAAAGGATCGATTCGACAATCGCTTCACGACTTGTCTTCTCACCAAGCTTGGTTAAGTCCGGACCAAGCGGCGATGTCTGATCCACATTTCCGTGGCACTTGCTACATGCCGCCGCGGAAGTATGAAACAAGATCGCACCATTGGCGGGATCGCCCCGACGTGCCGCCTGAGCTACCAGTGTTTCGATCTCACGACCAAACTCTGGTGGCGAATCGCCATAAGACGCAAGCTGTATCAGACAAATACAAATCATTGCGGCCACGCAGCGGGTACTTCGCTGGGTAGCCAAGATTAGATGGGTCATGGTGGAATGACCGTTAATGCTAGGGAGAGAAAATACGCTTCGGAAATTTCAAACTGGGTTCTTCGAAACCACGCCATCAATGATGGCCACAAATGTCCGACCTGATAACCGAAGCCCTCTCTAGCATAGCCGCCGAAGATTGGGGCTGGGACATTGTGCGACCTATTTGAGTCGTTACCAAAAGTAGGTCATGCTTCGCATGACCTACAGGCTGAAGCTAGAATCGATTCAATCTCTTTCGTTTGCGTTCGAACATCGTGATGCGTCCGCACCAATCGCAGCGCTGATTCACGGCGTGCCAGCCTCCCCGACTGGTCTTCGATGAAAAGCCGAATCGCATCAGCCAACGAAAGCGGATCGCCGGGCTTAGCAAAAAAGATTGTTGGCTCATCCCTCTGAAGCTCAACCGTACCGCCCGACCGCGTCGCAATGACCGAAATGCCAGCAGCCATGGCTTCTAAGACCACGTTGGGCATCCCCTCGAAGTGCGAAGGCAAGACCAAAGCGTCCGCCAAAGCCAGTTGCTGCTCAATGTCATTTCGTCGACCGAGAAAATGAGTTCGATGACGCTGAAGCTCCTCTCCCATCGCACGCACCTTGGGCAAGTCCGGCCCATCGCCAATGAACGTTACCTCCAGAACGGGAAAGGGCTCCATCGCTTCAAGATGCTGCAACGCCCGCATCAAGTCTACTTGACCTTTCTCTGGACCAAGACGTCCAACAACCACCAAACGCACTGGGGTTTCCAATACTGAGCGACACTCTGTCATCTCATCAGCAAGCGGCACTCCATTGTGAATGGTTCTAAACTCTCCCAAAGACAAGTCGTAATAATCAGCAGCAGAATGAGCTGATTGATCACTGACCGTGATCACCGCGTGAGCATCCAGATAGGCTGATTTAAGTCGACGGCGTTTGATTCCAACCCATCTTTGCTCTACAGCGGGGACGGCAAGATTCGGGGGACTGACAATGGTTGAGACTCGTGGAATCCTCAGTCGACTAGCCACCGGATGCGATAGCAGAGACATTCGAAAGGTGCGATCATAAATCACATCAATTGACTGCTTCTCTAGAACTCCAGCCAAGTGACGACGTTGTCTTCGCAATTCCATTCCTGGCAGCGAAGCCAATAGGTTCGTTCTGGATGGTTGATCGCAGTAGGAATGGATGACAACATCCGATGGTACACGATCGAGAAAAGCACCGACCTTCTCCAAAAGATAGAGATGCGGCTCGAAAAGAGCGCGATCAATGTGCTTTAGCAAGAGAAGAACCTGCCTTTCACTGCCTCCACCACGCATCGAGCTGATCATCACCAGTACCCGAGCGCGATCCGATGATTGGCTTTGATCCTTAAGGGAAGACGACATCGACCCACACTAATCGATGGTCGCTCGAATTCACCCAATCAGCACCCTCCGATGCACGATCCGGCCAGTAAATGCCTCCATCAGTCACCCGCAAATTCCCTGACGGAAGGGCGTAATCGATTCTCATGAATCGACTCTTGCCGAATTGGGTCGTTGCGATGGGTCGTGCGTTCGAGTCTTTCTGGTCAGATTGCCAAGCCGCGCGAGCCGGCATAGAGTCGTTAACTCGAGGATGGTTGAGTAACTCGTCGATTGCATCACGTTGCCCATCTCCGGCATCCGCGTCGGCATTCAAATCTCCTGCTATCACAAAATGCTCATTTTTTGGTAGCCCACCCGCCTTGGATTCATCGTCGATGATCCAACTCGAGTCATTCAGATAGAACGACCAAAAACGAACTTCATCGGCGTTTCGACATCCGTTGTGATCAGCGGGGCCGTCAAACACCGGTGGCGTGGGGTGTGAGATAAGAAAATGCAAACTCCTCGATCCGATCTGAACTGGGACATCGGCGTGAGTCTTGCTCGACAATCGAAGTTTGGACCAAGTTTCATCATCGTAGTAGGGTTGTTTGGATGTCGGATCGATGGGGCGCCGTGCGTCCGGCACCTTTGACCACAAGAACTGCTTAAACGTCCTGACATTCTCTCGGTCGATCGGATAACGACTCAGCACCGCCATCGCATACTGCCCTGGATAGCGACCGAATCCCCAAGCGTCTTCAGGGTCACCAAGCTTGCCGTTGTGATTGAGGTCCATACCAGAAGGGATCCCAGTATTCGATGCAAATACCATCCGAAAGGGATAGTCGATCGCTTCAAGACCATTCTGTGGTACCGAAAGATACCCTTTTGCAAAAGCGTCAACCGCTGCTTGGTCGTCGTCGTAGTCAATCTCGTTAAGCAGCAGAATATCAGGCCGGACCTTCTGAATGATGGAAGCAAGCTGGATTGCTTTGCCCCAACGCCCCCCGGAGAGCCGCTGCTCCACCTCGCCAGATTGGTTTCCGTACATGGCGATGTTGAAGGTCGCAATCCGCACTGAGCCTTCGCCGAGTGCCTGCCCGACCAACGCGAATAGGATTCCAAAACAAAAGAATCGTCTGACCAAGGCGTTTCTTGAATGATCCACCCGTAATAATGATCTCAAGCGTATGGAGAAACCGTGACGCGGAAGCGTTCCAGGCTGGCAGCAATGGGAAAGATCAGACATCAAAGAATCTTCGGAGTACATGTTTGATGGAGACGTATGGAAAAACGAGCTGAATTTGACACACTCTCCAGCCTTCGGCGGCACCTCTATTGTGGTCGATAAATACGTCAAGGAAAGAGAAGACATTCGATGATGCCATCGCATCCTCAATCCACACCGATCGAACAAGCCCATCGCCATTTTGGACCCCAGGTAGACTCCGAAGGCATTAGCTTCTCATTGTGGGCTCCAAACCATGAACAGATCGATTTGGTACCGAGCTGGGATGGTGAATATCCGCTTGAACTGCCCCCAAGCATCAATATGCAATCGATGGGAAAAGGCTATTGGCATGGGCGTTTGGATTGGCCCAAACAGACCAAAAGCAACAACATCCCACTCGTGAAATTTCGATATCGATACGCAATTGGAGAAGCGCTGCTGTACGACCCCGCTAGCCGCTTCCAACCAGATGGCGTGCACGGCCCCAGCGCCCTGGGCGTGACCTCGACAGCCGAAACAAAACCAAACCCATCGAATCCCACTTTCCTCGCTCCTGGCAAGCAAGACTGGATCATTTACGAACTGCACGTCGGAGCTTTCACCGACCATGGGACCTATGCTGCCGCGATCGATCGCTTGGATGAGTTGGTGGATCTTGGAATTTCAGCGATCGAGCTCATGCCGTTAGCGGAGTGCCCCGGGCGGTGGAACTGGGGATATGACGGTGTTTGCTGGTTTGCACCGATGCATTCATGTGGCTCGCCTAACGAGCTCAAGCTGCTGATCGACGAGGCGCACTCGCGTGGATTGATGGTCATCCACGACGTCGTCTACAACCACTTTGGCCCTGAAGGGAACTACCTTCGATCGTTTGGTCCCTATCTGTCAGCGAAGCATCAAACCGCTTGGGGTGCAGCACCAAACTTTGATGACCCCAATCATGGACCAGCAGTTCGTCGCTGGGTGATTGCCAACGCCTTGATGTGGCTCGACGAGTATGGATTTGACGCATTGCGTGTTGATGCCATTCATTGCATGCGTGACGAATCACCAATTCATGTGATCGAAGAACTCGCAAAGGCGATTGATCGATACAACCAGCAGAACGGAACTCGCAGGTACTTGATCGCCGAGTCAAATGTCTATGACTCAAAGATGACTAAATCGCTAGTCGATTCAGGCTTTGGTTTCGATGCTCAGTGGAGTGACTGCTTCTTGCATTCCATGTTTGCAGTCGTTCGTCCGGAAGAACAACTTTCAAGCCGAACCTACTATCCTGATCGCGACCTGAAGCAGGTCGTCGAACATGGCTACGTCTACAGTGGCTCGATCCATCAACATCGCCAACGTGATGAAACCACGTCGCGCGTCGACACGAGTGGCCTCATCTATTGCATCCAAAACCACGACTTCATTGGCAACCACCCAACCGGCAAACGTTTGCACCAGATCGCATCAACAGACTGTCAACGCGCAGCGGCCGCAATGATGATGATGCTGCCTCCAATCCCGATGCTATTTATGGGAGAAGAGTTCTGCAGCCCCAATGCATTCTCGTTTTTCGTGGACTTCTCGGATGCCGAAATACGACAGGGCGTCGTTGATGGACGTCGTCGAGAATACCCCCAGCACGATTGGTCGAAGGGAATCAGCCCACTGGACAAGGCTGCTTTCGAATCCAGCAAGATCGGGCCGCTTGAACAAGGTGACGCTTCAATGAGATCTTGGTATCAAGAGTTGATTAAGATCAGACGTCGTGGCGTTAAAGAAGGATGGCTTTGCGACGAAAGATTGTCTGTTCTTTCAACCGCATGGCCTGGCTTCTACCGCTGGCGATATCAAGCGGGAGATTCAAGTTTCGTGGAGGTGCTCATTCGGCTGGCCGAGGCTTGCGAAGCACCCACGGGAGCGGAAAACAAAGTTCTGAACTTCGAATTGCCCCCAATCGCCAAGATTGATTGGTTTGCTGACTCGGACAATACCACTCACGCCATCGAACCAATTCAAGAGAACTCAGCAAGAATTATTGGCTATCGAGTTCAATAGGTACCAAAGCGATCTCTTGGCTGCTCAACGATTCAAGAGATGAATTCATCCTGCAGAGCATGCTCCACTCGGACTTGGAGCTGAAAATATTCGGATCAAACTAGATAGCTATCCGAAAGCCTATCGGCGTGGCTTTTCGGATTGGCTCAAGGGATTGTGCTTGACAGTATAAAAACCCTCACGAACAGACTCCCACCCCAGAAGTTGATGCACTTACATCGATCGAAACGAAGCTCGAAAAGCGTGCCTTTCCTAACCCTCCTTCTGATCTTTATCGCTTGCTCGGCCAGCTCCAACGCTGATGAAAATCATTTCCAATTCAGTGGATCGATGTCGCGCGAGACGCTCGAGGCATTTCTCTCGCGCGCGGTAACTCACTCAGGGCTTTGCGCGTCGCATCCATCAAAACCAACGTCTTCGTTGGATGACGACCTAAGAATGCTAGTTGGCATTGGTGCTAAGTTCGTCGGCCGAGCTGCGTTTGTTTGGGATCTTCCACACAAAGAGAACGGGCATTTCAATCGGGTGGCGAAGTCCGCAATGAAAGTTCATCACGAGGATCCCGAGATCATCTTGCAGGCCTGCGTCTTCGAAGCCGTGTTCCCCCAGGCCAACCGCATCCCCATTCCAAACTGGGTCTTCGAGGACTTTGGTTTGCCCGTCGAGGCTCGCAATTTTCGCTACGAAGACATGCTCTATCGAAATGGTGACCGCGTGGGACAATGGCGAGGCGTCGGGTCAGTCCCCGACATGAGTCAGCTGGAAACTCGACTTTGGTTCTACTACCGAGCCTGTCGCTACATCAGTTGTGGTATCGAAGCGATTCACTTTGGCCAAGTCATGATCATGAACGAGGCCGACCTCGATCACGTTAACTGGATCGACCTACTGTCTAGGATTCGCCAGTATGCAAAGCAGCATGCTCGCCGCCAGTTCGTCCTGTGTGATGCCCATACACATGGCATTGCCGAAGATGGCAATTTGCTATTCGACTTTCACTCCTTTCCACTTCGCATCGAAGAGATTAATGGCAAGCCAATGCGGGGACATCTTGTTCGACATGGTGCTGGAAAGATTTATGGACGTAGCCGAGGTGGAATGACTCCTAGCGGCTGGACATGTGAGTCGTTGCCCTACTTGGTGGAGTTCGACAACTGGGGCTACAGCGGCCGAGGTGGCGAAAGCGTTGGAGGCATTTGGGTTTGGGGATTTGACGAGATGTCCTGGCTTGCCCACCAAGATCCAAAGTCTCAGGCGGATTGGATTGGATATGCCGCAGGCTGGCTAAAGAAACACGATCC
>JBCCKZ010000222.1:0-8113 GCA_039027135.1 Planctomycetota bacterium | reverse complement strand
GCGGAATCTCTTTGCCCTGCAACTGGTAGACATAGCGAAGGACTTCAGCGACCGCCTGGTATTGGTCCGCTGGAATCACCTCCCCCACCTCAACGTTCTTGTAGAGAAACTGTGCGAGCGGTTTGCGTTCGACCACCGGAACACCGTGCTTCAACGCAACACGTCGAATTTTCTGAGCAAGCGTACCTGCACCTTTCGCCAACACGACCGGAGCGGGCATTGTGGTGGGATCATACTGAATCGCAATCGCAAGCTCTGTAGGATTGCTCACGACGACGTCCGCCTTTGGCACATCGGTTTCGGCCCGCTGCATCATCATCTGACGTTGGACCTGTTTTCGTCTGGCGGCAACTTGCGGGTCCCCCTCGGTTTCCTTCATCTCGTCGCGAAGCTCTTGGTCGGTCATCATCAGGTCCTGCTCGAATTTCCAACGCTGGAAGGCGTACTCCAATAAAGCCAGTATCAAGAGAGCCCCGCCAATCCATAGGCATGTACCCGTCAGGACATCAAAGATGACAGGCCCAATCGTTCCAGCGGATACACCCGCCAATCCCATCACCGCCGTGCCATAACTTCGCACGGCCAGAAATGCGACGGCTCCGATGATCGCAACCTTAAACAAGCCAAACGACAATCGCATCAATCCCTGCAGCGACAGAATGCGTTTGACACCCGAAAGCGGATTGATGTGACTCAGCTTCGGAGCCAGCTTCTCCGTCGAAAACAATATACCGGTCTGCGACACGTTAAAAGCAATGCCCGCCAAGAACATGCACCCGAGAACGGGGACAACGATCATGCTTAACTGCACGGTCACTCGAACCAACATCGCCACGGCGTCCGCAACCGTTGGCGAAGTGATCTCGGATCCTCCAAGCGACGTCTCGATCATCGAGGAGATGCTAGTCGCGGCTTTAGGTCCAACGAACTTCATGATGGCAACAGCGGCCATCAACATCGCCGCCGAGGTCAGATCCTGACTTTTGACGACGTTGCCCTGCTCTCGAGCTTGGCGTCGCTTCCGTTCACTCGCAAAATGCTTCTTGTCACCACTTGACTCCGCCATTGCCGGTTACCACATCCCGCGAACTGAAGCTACCGCCCTAGCGAGTTCTTCCTGGAACAACAGACCAGCCGAACCGATCGTGATTGCAAGCACAATCAACATGGCAAAAGCATTGATCGACAGTCCGATTGCCAACACGTTGATCTGGGGGAGTGTACGGCTGATGAGACCCGTAATGAGATTGGTTAGAAGCAGCGTCGCCACGACGGGTGCCGCCAAGCGAACACCCGCCACCATCGCAGCTCCCATCTGGTCAACGACCATGGCTATCGTCGTTGCACCGATTTCAACATCAGCCGGTGGAAGCAATTGAAAACTATCAAGCAATAAACCCAACACCAAACGATGCCCGCCGGTAGCCAGCATAATGGCCGTTACCAGGAAGCCAACGAGTCTAGCAATGACAGGCATGTTGGCGCCCGTGCTGGGGTCGATTGCGTCCCCCAATTGCATACCACCGGTGCCCGAGATGAACTCGCCGCCCAATTGAAGTCCAGCCATGAGGACCTGAGCCGTACCACCGATGAACATCCCAACGGCGGCTTCCCTCGCGATAGCCACCCCCAGATCGATAACCGAGTCGATCGGCGGAAGATCGGTTGAATTGGGGAGCGCCGCTACCGTCGGCAAAAGGACCGCTGTGGCCGTGAGTGCGAGCAATGCCCGAATACGTCGAGGAACGCCTCCCCCAACCGATGGCAATGCCATCATCACCATGCCCAGACGAGTCAAAACCAAGACCCCCAAGACGAGATGCTGACCCACCCATTCGCTAGCCGCCGCGACGTCCATTAGCGAACCAGACCATCAAGCATGGTGGCCTGGGTGAACTCCACCAAACGGTTGACCAGCCAGGGCAAACAGGCAACCAAAACTGCCGCCATGGCGAAAATCTTTGGGACAAATGAAACCGTTTGATCCTGAATCTGCGTCAAAGCCTGAATCAGTCCAATGAGCAGGCCTGCCGCCATACCCACAATCAGCATTGGCGCTGCAATCACAACGCCAGAAAGCAAAGCAGAGCGACAAAGATCGATAGCAGTTGTGGGACTCATTAGATCGCAAAGCTCTCCATCAACATTGTGACTACTAAGTTCCATCCGTCGACGAGAACGAACAGAAGCAGCTTGAATGGAAGTGAGATCACCTGGGGCGGCAACATCAACATCCCCATACTGATCGTGACGCTGGCAACAACCAAATCGACGATCAAGAAGGGCAAAAAGATTCGAAAGCCAATGAGAAACGCGATCTTGAGCTCGCTCAAAATATAAGCCGGCAACAAGACTCGCATCGGAACATCAGCATAGGTCTTTGGTAATTCACCCTCCTGATCCATGTACGAATAGAAGAGGAGCACATCATCATCATTGCCCGCGGTGATGATCTGCTGGGTCATGAACTTCCGAATCGGAATCGCTCCCGTGTCATATGCTTCCTCAAGCGTCATCTCCACATCGGGATCGGTGTAGGGTTTGATTGCGTTGTCGTAGACCTCGGTCCAGATCGGCGTCATGATGAATAGCGTCATGAAGAGTGCAATGCTCGTCATGACTTGACTCGGCGGCAAGGACTGCAACCCGATGGCCTGACGCAACAGTCCCAAGACAATGATGATACGCACGTAGCTCGTCGTCATCAAAAGAACAGCCGGCGCCAACGAGAGCACCGTAAGCAGCAGCAAGATCTGCAAGCTGCTTGATAACCCCTCGGGACTTGTCCAGCGTTCCGGACCGCCGGCTAGCGTTTCAATGGCCGTCGTATCGACACGAACGGAAGGTCTTTGGACAAGCGACGGCGTGTCGAGCGATGGCTGATCATCGGAATCGGCTTGCTGTGCCGAGTCAAGGCTGATCGGCGGAGGGATGATTGACTTAATCTCATCCTGACCAAACGCCAACGACCCGCCCATGCAACAACACACGATGGCGATGAACAAACGTGGAGCAAGCAATCGATCCATCGATTGGCGGGCACTCAGTAAACGGGCGAAAGTGATCAGGTACAACTTGAGTCGAACTTGAGACTTTCTAGAAGATTCTTAGCCCACAACGGAAGGCAGGAATGAGCCCGTCGAAGCTCCACACGAGTTTCACGAGTTCTTGAGTCGCCAGCGAGGATTGATCACGCTTAACTAAGTTGCTCGAAGCGAGAACGCTGACGAGACGACTTCCTGCTTGTGATTTCGTGCATCAGGGCGGGCACTTGGATAGCCGGCAAGCCTTAAGCCGAACAAAGAGGGCAAAGACTCTCAGGCTTCAACGCAGTGACCCGACGCGTCGCTCCGGCTTGCCCACGCGGCTCATTGAGGCCAAATCTGATAGAGCATCGCGTAGACCATCACTCCCGTGACGCTAACATACATCCAAATCGGAAACGCATACCTCACGAGTCGCTTGTGAGCCACGATACGGCCTTTCATGGCCAAGTAAACCGCCCGCAAAGCCAAAACGGGAACCGCCATCGCAAGGATCAAGTGGGTTCCCAAAACACCCAGATAGGTATAGCGAGCCCACGTCGGAGCAATACTGGTGTCCGTTGGAAATCGCTTATTGGGCTCACCCGTCGCCTGGTACAACGCGACCTTGTGAAACAGATACAACACCAAAAACAAAGCGCTAACGGCAATCGCGGTCAGCATCAAGTTTCGGTGCACACGCACTCTTCCCCGTTTAATATTGAATAACGCCAGGGCCAAAAGAACCGTTGCCGCTGTATTCAAACTGGCCGTCGCGTGAGGCAAGTTCGCCGCCAAGAACTCCCAATTCATTCCGTCGCCAACATTTCCTGAATCTCTTCGCGGAGCTTCTCCATTTGGCGAGGCTCACGCCAACTGTAAAATCCCTCAATCATGCCTTCACGATCAACCAGAACGAACATCTCTCGATGAAACTGCTTGTTGACCGGTTGCTGAAAGATCTCCGTCCCAATGCGACGAATGTAGGTCAAATCATTGCTGGTTAGAAATAGCCACTGCTCGTCGTCGGCACCAAACCTGGCCGCATATTCACGCATCCTCTCGGGTGTGTCCGTTTCCGGATCGACGCTGATATCGAGGATTCGAAGGTCGCTGCCCGTGAACTCTTCTTGAAACTTCGCAAGCTCCTGGTTGGCCAATACACAGATGCTGGGACAGGTCGTGAAAAAGAAATTCACCAGGTAGGGCTTCCCCAGCAGATCCTCGCTAGTGACCGTCTTGCCGCTTCGCTCGGTCAGTTCAAATCGGGTCATCCAACCCGAATCGGGTGCTGGTTTGGCCGGCTCGGGATTCTCGATCTGGTCCGGCGTCAGATTCACCGCACTGGGATCATCATTCGTGTAAACGACTTCATCCGCTGGAATCGCCGACGTCGACGACTTGCTCATGAAGCCCCGAATTGCCAAACCCGAAACGGCGCCAGCCGCGAGAATCACCAAGAGATTGAATACTGTCTTCATTGCACCAAGTTTAGTTCCAAGTCACTCCCTAGCCCAACGCCCCATCAAGCTTTTGGGGACGGTGAACCAGTCGTAACGCAATCACGGTGACGACCGCGGCAAACGCAAATGAAACAACCCAACAAATGATCGGTGACGGGGCGAATGCTTCGGCTCCTGCATCGGGAAACATCAATCGACGCAGCTCGACCATGGTGTAGCTCAGTGGGTTAGCTCGCATGACCAGACCCAACGCCGAGGACCCAATCGATGCGCCAGAGCCCCATGCGGGGATAGGAAAGAATGTGCCCGCCAATAACCACCTGGGCATCAACCCAAGCATCATGATCGCATGAAAGCCTTGCGTGCTATCCATGGGCCAAGCCACGATCATCCCCAATGAGCACATTGCAACAGCCATCACCATCAACAATGCCATTCCACCGACTAGCTCAAGGGAGGGAAGAATCTGTCCAAACACAAGAGCCAAGACAACGAAAATCAAAGCCTCGACCCAAGCGATTGCCGAGCCTCCGATCACCTTTCCCCAGAGGATTGAAGATCGCCCCACGGGGGAAACCAAAACAGATTGCAAGAATCCTTCACGGCGATCCTCAATCACCGAAATCGTCGCAAAGATCGCCGTAAACAATACCACCAAAGCAATCGTTCCCGGCAAAAAGAACTGCATGAAGTTCAACTCACCTTCACTTTCAAACGCACCACGCAGTCCTGTTCCAAAGAGAATCCAAAAAACCAGAGGTTGAAAAATCGCGGCAGTCACGCGATTCCTCTGCCTAAAGAAACGAGTCCACTCACGACGAGCAAGCATCCAGGCGGAACTCGCTTGACTCATTGGACAGGCTCCTCATCGAAAATCAACTCATAGGCATGTCCCGTTCGCTCGATAAAGACATCTTCCAGACTCGGAGGACCCCAGCTCATGGAATCAGCAAGCGGACGGATTTTCGACAGCAAAGACCCTAAACGATCATCACCAGCTTCGATCTCAATACGAATTTGATCGACCATGATCCGAGCTTCCAAGCCCATCGATTCAGCAACCTCAGCGGCGGCTGATGGATCCTTGCAACGGGCAACCAAAACATCTCGACCAATTGCATCACATAGACGCACCGGAGAATCATCAGCCACTTTTCGACCTTGATCCATTAGCACAACGCGATCGGCCTTCGACGCCTCCTCTATCAGGTGCGTTGTCATCAAGACCGCAACGCCATCATCTGCCATCTGCTGGATTGCGGCCCAAAAATCTAGTCGCGCCGAGGGATCCAGCCCCGTGCTTGGCTCATCCAACAGCAACACACTGGGTTCATGAAGCAAACCTTTTGCGAGCTCAACCCGCCTCCGGAGACCACCGGATAGCGATTCGCAACTGTCATTACGACGGTCCGACAAACCCAGCTGCTCAAGCCGCTGAGTCATTTTTGATTCGGCGACCTTACCTCGCAATCCGTACAAGGCTGCCTGACATTTCAGGTTCTCCCAGACCGTGAGTTTCTTATCCAAACTCGGCGATTGAAACACGATCCCAAGCGAACGCCGAACCGCTTCAAGACCCTCGTCAGCCCTCAAGCCGTTGATTTCAATCGAGCCATACTGCACGGGAATCATCGTCGAGAGCAAACGAAACAAAGTCGTCTTTCCGCTGCCGTTAGGACCCAGCAGTGCAACGATCTCACCTCGATTGGCCTGCAGGTCAAGCCCGGCGAGTGCTTCTCGATCGCCATAGCGATGTACGAGATCGCGAACTCTGACGATCACGTCCTTCGATGGAGCGGAGCGTAAATTGTCTTTCTCGAGCGACTCGGGAAGATCCGCGACGCTCACCAGAGCACACACGTCGTGAGAACTGCCAGCGTGATAGGCAAAACAAGCAAAGATGATCGCAGCAATTTGCGTGCGGTGACATCGTCGGCGACTCGTGCAAAACCGATTGAGGCCTTCAACATGGGCCAAGAGGCTGCGAGCACAGAAACGATCGAAATACTCAATGTGGCGATCGACGCACCAGTCACACAGCATGCCGTGACTGCCACGCCCATCAAGACAAGCGATCCAACAATGGATTGAATCGCCGCGTGACGACCGGTCGGCTCGGTTGTGGTGGTCATTACAAATCCAGCCCCGGCGTATTGATGACGATAAAGCCACGCTATCGCCATGAAATGGGGATACTGCCAAGCCGCCAAGATTGCGAAGAGCAACCAACCTACGGGGTGAAGGTCACCCGCCCCCGCGGCCGTGAATCCAATCATCACTGGCATCGCACCGGCTACGGCTCCCACTGTTGTGTTCCATGAAGTGCGAACCTTCATGGGTGTGTAGACGAGAACATATAAGACCCAAGTCCCGACGGCCCAGGCAGCCGGCGATAAGCCGAAGCAACCCAACAGAATGAGCGTTCCCAAAAGTCCTGTGGCCGCGGTCATCGCGATGGCTGCAGACAAACCCAGACGCTGCGAAGGCAGCGGCCTTTTCGCCGTCCGCTCCATCGCGGAATCCCGACGACGCTCCCAAACCTGATTTGCAGCTCCCGCGCTCGCAGCGACTCCGGCGGTACCAACGAGCAAAGCGAACCATTGAAGGCCGGAGAGCGGCAACCCAGACACCGCGCCGCCGATAAGTCCCGTGGCGATCGTCGTCACTAGAATCATCGTGACAATACGGGGCTTGGTCAGCGTGACCAGGTCAGCGAAGGCGTTCGAAGCCGCTCGGACGGCCACATCATCCTCGCTCACCGATGATGGGTTGATCGCGACACTCGAAATAACCGCCGGTGATACACCCGAAGGTGCGACCGCTCTCAAATCGGCGGGCGCTAGCTTTCCAGACGCCAGTTTTCCCGGCGCGAGTTCAGCAGCACCTGAAGGCGTGGTAGCGGTTGGAGTTAGGCAAGACGAAGACATGACGACCAGTGTGGCGTTACGAAGACGCGTGTTGTAGTTCAAAATCCCTTAGCCGGCTGCCCGATGCGGCATTTCGTCCCGCTGCGGGAAGCGACAAATCCATTTCGTGCTTCTTGGTTTGACGCCCGTGGAGGTGATACCGCCGAGCACACCGTACAGCCAACATCGTGGCGACAGCCAAAATCAAAGATCCTGTGGCGACGTGAGAGGTCACAATCATTGAATCGATGTATCCCTTTGCCTGAACCACAAAGCCACCACTTCCCGGCACGAAAGCCAGAATCCGTGGATACCCGTAATTGACCACCCAGGTTCCTACCCCAAGAAGGATCTGCAAGCCAACCAGAGGTATCAACCAACCCGCCGGACGCGACAAAGTGCCATCTTGGGTTCGACTAAATTGCCACCAGCTAATGCCTACCAACGCCCAAAGTAAGAATGCTGTCATTACATGAATGGCAACCGTCATCGTGAAACTGGCCACCGACGCAGTCGGCTGAACATGCCGAAGCATGGCCCCCAGCACGAGTTGAAGGTATGCCAGCGCCACCAGCGAAAGTGACAAGCCGAAAAGCAGACGTCCTGGCCGCCGGTTCTCGGCAAGCAGGGGACAATTCCAAAACCGCCCTGTCGCGACCGCCGTCGCCACACAAAACGCGAAGAAGGCCGGCCCAAAACAACCCTGGACCATAGCCAACGT
>JBCCKZ010000221.1:0-8170 GCA_039027135.1 Planctomycetota bacterium | reverse complement strand
GTTTCGTTGCTACCGTTGGGTACCCGTGAACCAGCAATCGAAAGTTGGTGACTGCCGACGACCGATGAATTTGAATCGACCGAGACGACTGAATTGGCCGGAACGAACACGCGGAACAGACGTTGTGTTCCCAATTCAACCTCAGTCTGAGCGACTTGATCAAGAGAGAGTGATTCGATCGAGATATCGATTGAGTCTGATGTAACAACGTTGTTGGATCGATTCTCGTCTGAGGTCTGAACCTTGCTGTCGGCGATCAAGATCAAGTGATAGTCACCGGGCAAAACTGCAGGAACGTCGGCAGTAACCGTTTCCGAATAACTTTCGCCGGTCGCCAAATCGCCCACGCGTGGAACCTCAGCAATCAACTCAGCGGTGGTGACATCGAACGCAGGCGTCGGTGAAAGGTACAGCCGATCCGACCAATTCCCGGCTTCGGTTTCTGTACCTCGGTTGGTCACCGTGAACGTCACGGTGACGGGGGCTGTTGATTCAGCCGAGGTTGGAGCCAAATCGATGCTCGCCTCAAGGTCCGTTTCGGCTTCAACGGCCGTCAGTACAACGGACTGCGTCGAGACTTGTTGTGTGTAGATCGCGTTGGGGTTCCCGATGAAATTTGTGTTGGCAAAGTTGCCGGAAACCTGACCTACATTGAGGATCGTGAATGTCGTGCCCACCACGGGAATGAACGATTCAAGTGTTTCGACGGAAAGCTGACCATCCAGCGATACTGAGCCGGAGAAGTCGAGAACATCAAATTGCGATTGCGCTGTCGGCCCATCAATTTCGACTTCGACTCGGCTTGTAGGACCCAGCTGCGAGGAGGGAGACTCGATTTGAAGCAAACCGGGGGACTGGCCAGGAGCAATTGTTCCATCGTTTGTGAACGAACTTCCTGTGTTGGGTGTGGTTTGAACTGCAAGAGTGCCGGTCCCCAAGATGATGCCGGTTTCTTCGTTCGTTAGCGTCGAACCCGAGAACGAGAGGCTGCCATCATTCAGCTGAATCGAGCCCAAATTCTGGTTTGATTGAGTGTTTGAGGCAAACTCAAGATTTGAATCGACAAGGATGGAGCCTTCGTTCACAAGACTTGAGCGAATCACACTCGAGATCGTCGATGCGTTGACTAGACCCCCATCTCCTACAACTAGGGCTCCGGGAACGGATAGCTCGATGGCTTGCCCCGTGCTATTGCTGTCGCCCAAGTTGAGAGTGCCCCGGACGACGAAATCCGGCTTGGTGTCGTACTCGTCTATCGTTGAGAGATCACCGGTATTCGAAATCGTGACTTGCACTCCGGAAGCGATGTCCGACAGGATCTCGCCACCGCGAGTTAACAGGAAGCTAGCTGGATTGACACCTTCATCGATCGATAGCTGTCCGCCATCATCGACTTGAACAGCGCCCTGGACCGTTCCACCACGGTAATCGAACAGACCTTTGAAGATTGCTTGACCGTCGTTCTCGAAGGCTCCGCTTGTTTGCAAGAAAGCGGCGTTCTCGCGGTAGAAGAGGGTTGAGCCTTCATCGACGCGAACAGTCCCTTGATTGGTCGTGCTGTCGATCCGAGCTGTGCCGCTTTGGACGAGCAGATCACCTTGGTTCGCGATACTTCCTTGGATCACGTTGGCCGATTGACCTTCGAAGATATCAAAGACGATGGTTCCCTGGGCTAGGTTTTGCAGTTCGGCATTGAGTCGAAGAGTCGACTCCTCGCCTTCTTCAGCTTGGAAACGAAGCGTGCCGGCATTGGTTACAACAGAATTGATCGAGACATCATCGCCATTGATGACAACGGTTTGGCCTGGCTGAATCGAACCAGCAAGAGATCTCCTTGGATCGAAGATTCCTGAGTTGCCCGAGTTGGCATCGATGACGAGGTTGTCTGGCGTAAATGTTCCCTCGGCAAGCCCGCCTAGGTACTCCAGGTTCAAGCCTGCCCCGTCGAAGAGTCCATTATTTGTAAGTGTGCCGCCTGTTTGTACAAAGCTTCCTGCGGTACCACTTCCCGATGAGTTTCGTGTGTAGCGGCCGTTTGCGGTGACTTGAAAGTCGCCTGAGTTTGTGAGCGTGTTGAGCCGTGAGTCATTGATGATCGTGTCAATCTCTATCGACCCTCGATTATCAATCGAAGAGTCGATAAATGCTCCGATCAGTTGTTCGTTTGCACTGCGGGTGAAGCGTATCGTTCCGTCGGTTTCATTGATGAACAAAGAATCATCAATCGTGCCAAGTGTTTGTGCGGAGGTGCCCGGATTGTCGAAAACGATGGTGCCACGATTGATGAAGCTTCCGTCCACCAACAGCTCCGTTCCCTGCTCATTGACGGTTAGACTCTGTCCCGCCGAAAGCTCGCCGGATACGTCGACAGAGCCACCAAGTGACGCGTTAAAGCCACCGTCGTGTGCGAGGTTCAAGGTCACGTTGCCCGAGAGTTGGACGGGTGTCTCACCGGTCATGTCACCACCGGTGAAGTCGAACGATCCTCGTTGATTGAGGAACAGAAGTCCCGTGTCGGTGGTGATCGTGCCTCCCGAGACGTTGATTGAACCGCTATTGTCAACGCGAATCAGATCCGTGATGTCAACATCACCGCCCCGAACATTCAGGGTGCCGTTGTCTAGCAGGACATCACCGGCGGCAAGCAACGTTCCGGCATTTTGATCGATCGTCGTGTTGCTATCTAAGGTCGAGAATCGCAGCCCCGCTTCGAAGCGTAGATCACCGGTGTTTGTGATCGATTGATTGTCTTCATCGAAGTTGACGAATCGACCACCGAAGAGTAGCGAACCCTCGTTGTTGATGCTTCCTCGGACTGTCTGGGTTCTTGTGCCAACGCCTCCACCGATTGTCGTCTGACCGCCCAATTCGTTGATAAGTCCAACGCCGAGCAAGGTGAGCGTGCCAGCACCTGAGCTGGCGGGATTGAAGTCAAAGGTTCCCGAGTTGCGCAGCGTACCGTCGATGGTGATACGACTCGTTGAAGTTGAACTGACAATGAAGGAGCCTTGATTGAGCAGCTCTTCCACTTCGAAATCAACCGTTCGTCCTGCGGAAATTGTGCCTGCGTTCTCCAATCGATCGGCGACGACAGTGCCACCGGTGAAGACAAGAATGCCCGAGTCAATTCGAAACTCCTCGGACGTGAAGACACCGCCGCTCAAACGGAACTGGGCGTCATCATCGGCGATACGAATGGATCTGACTTGCTGGTCCGACGTGACTTGAACTTGATACGGTGTTCCATTGCCATCCAGGTCAATCGTGACGTCGTCTGTGACGCCGGGCACTTGATCATTCGACCAGTTAATCGGGTCAGAGAAACTCACCCCGTCACCGCCGGCATCCCACAGGACAGCGGCCAGCATGCGACGCGATTCCAGGGTTTCAAGCCTTGGCCGAGCCGTTCGGCGTTTGACAGTTTGAGGCTTCCGAGAATCTTGTTTTCGTCGGTTGAACTTTGAGGGGAGGGCTTTCAGCTTGCCTGCGAACGTCATGGACTCGGAGTCTTCATCGAATAGTTGTGGGGTGGATCGAAGCTTGGCTTCGCAGGCCTATTCCCAACTAAACGACTCGAACTAACACCGAATCCGAGATTTTTATCGATTGACTATTTTGCCTTTGAGGTCTCGAGCCATTCGTTCTCAATTGCGGAGAGCCGCTCCGCAAGCGACTTCATTTTGGCGCCTCTGGCTAGGCGAATATGCAACTTCACAAGCGCCGTCCATTGTCCGGTGTCCGCACGCTCAGCTAAATGGGGCCGCAGATGCAGTTCAAAGTACTCAACGCCTTGTTGGTGTCGATCTGACGATTCACACATCCGACCGAGACTAAACAAGGCTTCGAGCGTGACACGGTTTGTTGGTCCGAGAAGCTTGCTCTGTTGTTCGACGACCTCGCTCAGCCACTCGATGGCTTCGGACGCGCGGCCCTGAAACCAAAGATTCGAGGCGAGGTTTTGTTTGGTGTTTACCGTTGTAACGGAACTCGAGCCATAGCGAGATGTGATTAGATCGAGTTCTTCACGATAGATTTGTTCTGCTTCGGCGTATTTCTTATCACGGGTCAGACCAACGGCGTATGCGTTAACTGCAGTACGCATTTGCACCGGGTCTTCACTGCAATGTTGCTTTGCGAAATCGTAGATTGCATAGCACGATGGAATGAACTTCTCAAAGTCGGTCTGCTCTCGATAAACCATCGAACGAAGTTCAAGAAGATTGATAATCGCTTGGGTAGCTAGGGGGTCTTCGGATCGCAATTCCGATTCAAATTGTTCCAGGAACTTCAAGCACTCTTTGAAGCGTCGTTCCAAGTAGAGAAGTCCCGCCTCGAACTCTTTCAAGTCCCGCTCCACATTTGAATCCTCATGCCAAGCCGAATCGCGAAGGCTGACCAGTATCTCGCGGGCTCGTTCTAGTTCTCCCGTATGCATGAGGGCTTTGCCGAATGAGTGACGAGCGTTGTAGGCAGATCGGGGCTCGTTCACATCACTGAACTGCTCAAATAGTGAGACTGCTCGTTCAAGATGGGGCTTGGCTTTGGTGGGGTCGCCCAGAAGATAGAACGTGTTACCAATGGCGTAACGCAGCGGCGCCTCGATACGCGGTCGATCTTTGAACTCCGTTTCGATTTGCCTTGCCGATGATTCCATCACCTCCCTGACTGTTACCTGATAACCTTGAAGTCCCGGGTTGCTTGCCTCGAACATGCTGGAGGCTAAGAAATCGAGTACCTCCTCGGATGCGGCGTTCGCCTCAAGTTGTTTCTCGAGAGAATCTCTCGCTTCATCTTCGCTTTCACGTGCCGCGATCGCACTCTTGTTGGCTAGAACCGCATTCTGTCTTGCAATCGTGCGCTGGTTTGAAAGTTCTCGAGTGAAATAGGCCCAGACACAAAGCAACACAACCGCAGCGGCCATCATGGCCGATGCGAACGCAGCCTTTACCGGATGACGACGTCTCAGGGCAAAAAGACGTTTTGTCAGTGAAGCCGGCCGAGCAAGGATTGGCTGATGATTTAGGAAACGCTTGATGTCATCTCGTAAATCAGCAGCATTGTCGTACCGATCATCAGGACGTTTCTCCAAGCACTTCAAACAGATGGTTTGGAGATCTCGATCGACGTTCGGCTGTAGCCTTTGGATGTGAACAGGATCATGTTCACGAATCCTTCGGAGCGTTTCGACAGGTGTTGGCGCTTGGAAAGGTGGCGTACCGGTCAGCGTTTCGTAAAGAAGGACACCGAGTGAGAACACATCAGTGCGTTTGTCCACTGGTTCGCCCGCTGCTTGTTCGGGCGACATGTAGCCGGGCGTGCCGATAACATCTTTGGTTTGGGTGAGGTCCTCTTGTGCATCCAGGAGCTTTGCCAATCCAAAGTCAGCCAGCTTCGCTTTTCCCGCACGGAATAAGACGTTCGCTGGTTTAATGTCGCGATGCAAAACACCTTGTTGATGAGCATGTTCAAGCGCATCGCCAAGGTCGGCAACCATGGCCGCCGCTTCAGTTGAGCGCATTGGCCCGGTGGATAGTCGTTCTTTAAGTGAACCGCCATCGGCGAGTTCTTGCACGACGTAAGAACGACCTTCCTGTTCGCCCGAATCATAGACTCGAATGATGTGAGGATGCTCCATCCGCGCGACAGCAATGCCCTCGGTACGCAAACGCATCCAACGATCCGGCCGGTGCCTTGAAGTTTCCGAAAGAACCTTGATCGCCACCTCACGTTGCAAACGATGGTGGATCGCTCGATAGACCACGCCCATCCCCCCGACCGCCAATTTTTCGAGGAAGGTGAACCCCTCTAACTCGAGAGGAAAAGCTTGATCTCGATCTGAGTGTCTCTTTGGCGAACGTGAAGAGAGGCCTGACGTCGAACTCACCGAAGAATCGAGACGAAGCTCAGGAGATGGTGCGCTTAAGCGTTGCTGGCACTTTTCACAGTTTTCGACGTGTTCTTCCAAGGCTCGGACTTCAGGATCGGATCCGGATTGATCAAGAAGCCAGCGAAGACGTTCGTCGTCAGGGCATTCGCTGGTCATCTCGGGTCTTTGGAAGGACAAAAATGTGATTCAGTTATCTATTGGGTTCAGATGACCGCAGAATGAACGGGTATCAATCGTGCCCAGTAGTGTTTCGATCGAAGTCATAAGAATCTAACACCATGCTTACGATTTTTCGCTTTTCGCCCCTCTAAACTGCTTCCTCCAAGGCCTCGATTACAGCAACTTCCTTGATGAGCATCTTCTCGACACGCGCTTTGGCAACGAAAACGGATCCCACTTTCATGCTCAGTTGCCGCGCGGTTTCCTTTCCGCTGAGTCCTTCCAAGGCCATCAGCCGGAACGCTTCCATGGTGTTTTCCGCAACACGAGTGGAGACACGCTGCATTGCCAGCTCGAGCGCCTGCCGGTCGGCTTCTGCATCCAAGGTTGCCATGAGGTCATCCTTGGCCTCATGGTTGAGGATCAGTTGATCGTAAATCTCGCTCTCAAGCGTCGTTGGGGTGCGTTTACGTCGTTCGAGGTGATCGGCGAAAGCTCGCCAGGTGATAACCTTTAACCAGCTGCGAAACCGGCCGTCCGCACGATACTCAAAGTTCTGCATTTGACGGGCAAGCTGCAGCAGAACGTTCTGAGTTGTGTCCGCCGCATCCGCCTCCTGTAGACCCCATCTCTGGCACCATAGTTGAATTCGGGGACCGTATCGGGCAACAAACTCCGTCCAAGCTTCAGCATCTATCGAGCCACCGGACAGGCGACCAAGCAGGCTCAAGCTGGTTTGCGATTCGGACACTTCCATTCGTGGGGAGCCGAGGCGGTGGGTAGCGTGACGAAAATCTCTAGAATAATGAAGGAACCCTCAGTTTCAAAACACGGGAATCAAGGTTGTTGTGTCAGATGAGAATTAAATCTTATTCTTTCAAGCACCTCGCGCGGTAGTGTTCCCGCGAGTGGACTTTGCGGCTAGAAGCAAACAGAACTTTCCACACCGATCAGTCTTACCACTTCACGATTCCTCGAGCGACTTTGATGCCACCGATCAGAGTGGAGCCACCATAGTCCTTCGCGAGACGTAGAAGGGACTCATGGAATCCGCAGTTCGGAAAGGCTGCTTCGACCTCCGCAACTGCTGAACGATTCAGTCCTTTGCGAATCCAACCTTGGCTGGCATCAATCCAATCAGCTTTACGACACGCTTCGATAACTCTTTGGTGAACGCCTTTGTACGGAAACACTTTGTGGTGCCAATGAATGGCACCTCGTAGAGCATCGGGATCAAGTCCCCAATCGAACTCGAGATTGTCCCTCAGAGCGACCGCCTGGGATGGTTCTAGATAGGCGAGCTCTTGGTCAGTCCAAAGACCTATGTCGTGGTAGACGAATGCGGTTTCCACGAGTTTTTCGTGTTCGGTCGCATTCTCCAGGAAGTGCATCGCGTAAGTGACACCGCGATAGACATGATTTCGATAGCCATCAAAGTCATCACCGATCTGCAGACGATATCGATCGAGCAACTTCTCGATCCTCGCAATCTCAAGTCGGATGATGATCTTTGTCAAATGAGTCCCTAGTTGGTAGTTGCCGATTGAATGTTATGGAACGGCATTCTAGTGGTAGACGTTCTTGTTCGACAGGAACGGATAAGAGTACCGGTTGAATCTTAACTCAACCCACGAATAACGCTTCAATGAGGTTCAATTTCGCCAGAGGCATCGACTAGATCCTTAGCTTCGAATTCGGCGGGGTGATTGCTAAGGAGATTGGTAACCGCGGCAGAACCCCAACGGGGTGGCACGAAACTAGCCCCGGGTAAGTAAACGAGCGACAGCGAGCGTTCACGTCGCCCAGGAGTTGCTTAAATCCCGAGCTTTCCCGTAGCGAGATTGCTGCTAGATCAGATCCGAAAACCTGACGCCAAAAAGCCCCACCTTCACACCGTTGCTTCTTAGCACATGGCTTGCTTTGCCATTGATTCCCAAAAGCACAAAGATGCCAAGAAGAGGAACGAGGGCCAACGCTCCGAAGAAAATCCCAAGCCCGATTCCGTACAGTTTGAGAGCAAGCATGAACGAAAACAGTCCACCAAAACCGAAAACGACCAAATACCAGGCTTCAGGTAGACCACCGACTTCAGCTGGCAAAGCAAACCCCACCACAACAGAGACC
>JBCCKZ010000220.1:0-8177 GCA_039027135.1 Planctomycetota bacterium | reverse complement strand
ATGACTACGACGCCATTTTTACGATTCTTGCGGAGCACAAGTTCTCCGGATGGATCAGCATCGAAGACGGCATGAATGGGATGGAGGAGATGAGAGAGTCACTCGAGTTTCTCCACATGATGGTCGCAAAGTACTTTCCGGGGGATGCAGATGAACCGCGTTAGAACGGGCATCATTGGTTGTGGCAATGTCGCTGATTTGCATGCGATCGCCCTAAGCAAATTGGAAGAGTCGGAGTTCGTGGCGGCTTGCGACACACAGATCAGTCGGGCGCAAAAGTTTGCTCACCGGTATGATGTCCAGGCATATGACCGCGTTGAGGATATGTTTAACCAGGCAGGTCTAGACGCGGTGATGATCTGCACGCCGCATCCGTTGCATGAACAGCCAACTGTACTGGCTGCCAAAGCGGGTGTGCATGTGCTCATTGAAAAGCCGTTGGCTTCGACTCTTGCGGCATGCGATACCATGTTGAATGCTGCGGAAGAAGGTGGCATCAAACTGGGAGTGGTTAGTCAACGTCGTTTATTTGAACCCGTGCAGCGAATGAAGGCAGCGATCGACGATGGAAAGATTGGCCGGCCAATCTTGGGCACGTTTTCGATGTACAGCTGGCGAGACGAAAACTATTACCAGTCAGATCCTTGGCGTGGCAAATGGGATACCGAGGGCGGTGGCGTGCTTGTCAATCAATCACCCCATCAGCTGGATTTATTGCAGTGGTTTATGGGGGACATCGCAGAGGTTACCGGATACTGGGCCAATCTGAACCATCCGTATATTGAAGTGGAAGACACGGCTGTTGCGATCTTGCGTTTTGCCAATGGTTCCATCGGTAACATCGTCACCAGTTTGTCGCAAAAGCCAGGCATCTACACCAAGGTGCATGTGCACGGCTCCAATGGTGCCTCGGTCGGCGTGCAGACGGATACAGGGGCCTCGTTCGTAGCCGGTGTCAGTGAGATTGCTGAACCTCCGCTCAACGATATCTGGACGATACCCGGAGAGGAACACCTACTTCAAGAGTTCGAAACGGAGGATCGAAAACACTTTTCATCCGTCAATGCCACGCACCACTATCATCGATTGCAGATTCAAGATTTTTTGCAGGCAATCATTGATGATCGTGACCCATTGGTGACTGGCTATGAGGGACGGATTGTCGTTGAGTTGTTCACGGCAATCTACTTGTCAAATCTCAGAAATCGTCCGATAGAGTTTCCAGTTGTCGTTGAGCCATCCAAGCTCTGACCTACCGTCGTCACCACCTTCGTCAAATGGAAAAGCATGTGATGCAGATCATGAGCCGGATTCGCCTTTACCTTTTGAAGTTGCGCTCTTAACAACTTGAAGCGCCTTTTTGGTTTCAAGTGATTTGCATTCCCAAGATCGCTCATACTTACTCTCCCTTTGGGCATTGGTAGCTACGAAAGTCAAAAAAAGGGGGAATTGCAGCTTTTCAGTGAGCCGTGGGCCGGATGCGGCGTAGCCGCGAAGGCACCGGGCCAATGTATGGCCGAAAGGTATAAGTTGTGCTTGACAAACACCTCGCCAAACTGTCTTTCACCCGGCACCTTCGTTCGCTCCGCTCACGTTCGTTTCACGGCTCACTTCATTAGAGCAACTTGTGTAGACACCCATTCCCTCCGAGAGAGTAAGACTAAAAGCGCAACTTCAAAGCTTTTACCTTGGCTGCTGGGTAAGGTAACACGAGATGAGACTGCGAAGGTGAGCCAAGACATCACTAGTGATGCTCACTTGCAGGGTTAGGCTTCAAAGGTCACGCCCTTCTTGTTCGGACTACGGTCCGCCCAGACTGCACCATCGGGAAAGCGGTGTCGCTCCACAAATTCGGGAAGGAACTCGAGCCCCCACCCCGGCGCGGTCGGAGTCACGTAGCAGCCGTCACGCACTGCGACTGGTTGTTTGACTGCGTCTTGTAAAAAGTCGATGTACTCGACAAGCTGGGTGTCGGAGTGTCCCGAGACTGCGATCTGATCCCACATCCCGTAGTGCTGAATCATGTTGCACAAAGCAATGCCGCCGCCGTGTGGGCAAATGGGGACGCCATGTTTCGCTGCCATCAAGATGATTGCCATCACATCGTTCACGCCCGCAACTCGCACGGCGTCGATCTGGCAGTACTTGATCGCTCCGCTCTTGAGAAGCTGCTTGAAGATCACCGGTGAAGCGGCATGTTCACCGCAGGCAAAGCCAAACGATGCGTCGGCGAACGTGGTCGCCAAATCGACATAGCCCAGCACGTCGTCTCGAGCGATCGGTTCCTCGATCCATTTCAAACCATACGGTCGATACGCTTCGATATATTGCTTGGCTTCTTCTAAGCCCCAGTATTGATTGGCGTCGACCATCAAGTGCGCCGATTCGCCGATGGCTTCCCGCATGAATGAAATGCGCTGAACATCGTGCTGTGAATCTTTGCCTACCTTGAGCTTGAAAGAATTGAATCCTTGGTCTTGTAACTTGCGAATGGTTGCCAGAATTTCTTCGTCCGTCAGTCCAAGCCATCCCGCAGTGCAATAGGCTCTTGGGCCAAGTGACGACATCTCTGATTCCCGCTGAGGAAGATTCGATCGGCGCGATTCGAGTAGGCGTATCGCTTCTTCTCGCGTCAGAGCATCGCTAATATTTCGCCAATCAATGCAGTTTGCGATGAACTCTGGCTCGAGGTCAACAAGTAATTTCCATAGTGGCTTGTCCAAGGACTTGGCCCAGAGATCCCACATTGCGTTGATTACAGCGCCGGCGGCCATCCGAAAGACACCGTCGTGAAGCCAACGCAGTTGGTGATGGTCAATGAGGCGATGGTAGAGCTCGAACGGATCGCGTGCAAAATCATCCAGCTGTGTGCCCACCACCAGTTGGCAAAGGTCCCGGATACCGTGACAAATCCAGTCGGTGCCTGCGCCCACGGTGAACACAACGGAAACACCTTTGAGTTCGGTCCCTGTCTCCAAATGGAGCAAAGCGGAAGAGTAGTCTGGCGCCTTGTGAAACGGATCTGAACCGAGCATTTGGTCCGATGTGGGAACTCGGAGATCGATGACTTCTGCCGACGTGATAGAGATTGGATCGTGTGAGTACGCCATTTCAATGCCATTTAAACGCTACCGGATGACTTGCGACTCGTGAGCATAATTGTTCGCGATCACTTGTGTGGGCTCCGCTGATGGAGGCCAAGATTCAGGAGTGAAGTGGGCTGACTCCGATTGGATACAATACTTTCCCGGACTGATTGACACGCCGGAATCTCACAAATCGAGTGTGAGAGCTTCGCGCTTCGGATCAATCAATGTGATGAACTTCATTCGTTGGAGACAAATTAATGCAAACACGAAGATTGTTCCTCCAGTCCGCGTCAGCGGCGGCAATCACTGCTCCAGCCATTGTGCGTGGACAAAATCTAAACTCGAAACTGCAGATCGCAGGGATTGGATGCGAGGGGAAGGGGTGGTCTGATATCCATGAAATGTCCAGTCACGAGGGTGTCGCGTTCAGTGGTTTTGCGGATGTGGATCTATCAAGGACAGAGAGGGTCAAACAACTTGCGCCAGACGCTCCGGTCTTTCAAGACTATCGCGAGATGATGTCGCAGCTGGGCGACAGAATTGATGCCGTGACCGTGTCAACGCCCGACCACATGCACGCTTTCATTGGTCTGGATGTCATGCAGCAGGGTAAGCATGTTTATTGCCAAAAGCCATTGACTCACAGTGTCTGGGAAGCCAGGCAAATGGCTCTGCAGGCAAAGAAGTCGAACGTCATCACACGACTAGGAAACCAGATCCACTCTCACGAACACTATCGAACCTGTGTAAAGGCGATTCAATCGGGAACGATTGGAAAAGTCAAAGAGGTGCATAGTTGGTGCGCGGCGACAGGGCACGGAAAGTCATTCCACATCAGTCGCCCTAAGAATCCTATCGCAGTTCCCAAGTCTCTTGATTGGGATCTTTGGATTGGTGTTGCGGCGATGCGACCTTATGGCGATTGGAAGGTGTACCACCCCTGGGGCTGGCGTGACTGGCAAGACTTTGGCAACGGAGCGCTCGGCGACTTCGGTTGTCACATACTCGACCCCGTCTTCACGGCTCTAAAGATCGATCAGGCTCCGACTGAATTAAGGGCGGATCACACGGGGATGAATGATGAAGTATGGCCGGCACAAACAACGGTTAAGTACGTTTTTCCTGGTACTGCGCTGACCAGCAGTCAAACACTGCCCATCACCTGGTATGACGGTGGGCTTTTGCCAAGTACTTCGGGTTCCCATTTGCCAAGCAACGAGGGGCTTCCGCGTAGTGGTTCGCTGTTCGTTGGAGTTAACGGTAGCATCGTGCTGCCGCACGTCGGCGCACTACGCGTTTATCCTCAAGCGGAGGTCGAGAAAGTCGCTAGTCAGAACCACTACCATGGCTGGGTGGAAGGTTGTCTGACAGGTAAGCAGCCCAGTGATGGATTCGACTATGGCGGACCACTAACCGAGGCTGTTTTGCTGGGAAATATTGCAGTGCGTTACCGCAAAAAGAGGTTGATTTGGAATTCCAACACGATGCAGATCACCAATCACGATGAGGCCAATCAATGGTTGCGTCGTGAATACCGGGATGGATGGGATATTCAATCGGTCGCTTAGCTTCGGCCGAAACTCTTGGCGAGTCCCGCTACATTCAGTCTCGACCGAAATTCTTGGCGATTTTCGCTACATCCAGATGATGCTTAAACGACCTTTCATGAAGTCTTTAATTGCCATACTAACGTTTTCAATCCCTTTGATAGCGAGTGCACAGAATCGTAAGCCGCCTGAATTATTCGAAGTTCCTGAGACACTGAAGATAATCACGCACAACGTGTGGTATGGATTCACAAAGAAGTCTGAGCCTCGGTATTCCGATTGGAAACGTTGGGTGAAGGCCCAGTCGCCCGACGTGGTTTCGTTGCAAGAGCTGAACACATATACCGATGAGAGGCTTCGTGCAGACGCAGCCTCTTGGGGGCACTCCTATTCGGTGTTGTTAAAGGAAAATGGATTCCCCACGGGAATCACTTCTCGATATCCAATCACGGATATCAAGCGAATTCGCGTTGGATTTCATCATGGTCTGCTGAGGTGCCGAATTCAGGGTATCTGGTTCTATGTCATTCACTTTCATCCTTCTAACTTTCAATGGCGAATCGATGAAGCCGAACTACTGAAACGAGATGTTGAGTCACTTCCGGAGGAGAATCCCAAAGTTGTCCTGGCGGGTGACTTCAATGGTTTCTCTCCTGCGGATAGGTCTCATTATGAATCTGATCAGCGGCTCATTCCATTTTTCAAGGGACTTGATGGGAAGAACTCGAATGCGCGTAACTTGAACGATGGCCGTATCGATTACGGAGGCATCCAAGCGATACTGGATCAGGGATATACCGATTTGATCGCGTCCCGAAGGTCTGCTCATCTTCCGTTTGTGGGAACCTTTCCCGGAGCACTTGTGAGCGATCAGGATCATGGCTCGGATCGCAGGCTGGACTACATCTTTGTCTCACCTTCTCTTCTTGATCAAGTCGAGTCCGCTGCGATTCTGCGCGACCCCTGTACGGAAATGCTCTCGGATCACATCCCGGTGACTGCAACGATCCAGTTGCGAGAGTCGGTGCTTCGAGAATCCGTGTTTGCATCAAAACCGACACTTCTCCAAGAGTCGGGAGCCGGTGAGGGGCCGGCTTGGAGTACGAAGCTGGGACTGCTGACCAGCGGCGAAGGGAATGTCAATCGAAGAGCGTTGTCAGGTGAGCAAAGCGTCTGGTTTCGTGACGCGGGTTCCAACGGATTGAGATTTGACAATCAAGGTGATTTGGTGATCTGTCAATCGGCCCAGCGGCGACTTGCAAAACGAAACCAGGATGGAGCGTTACGCGTCTTGGCAGACCGATATCAGGGAATGAAGTTCAATACTCCGAATGATCTGGCCATCGATTCGAAAGGGCGAATTTACTTTACCGATCCGCGTTATGGTGATCGTTCTTCGATTGAAATGTTCGATGAATCGGGACGTCAGGTGGAAGGAGTCTATCGAGTCGATACTGATGGGAAGGTTGCTCGCATTATCACGCATGAAGTCGATCGTCCCAACGGAATCGCGATCACAACAAACGGTCAATTCCTGTTTGTGGCGGACAACAATAACAACACGATCGGTGGCGCTCGCAAGCTCTGGCGATTCAACTTGAACGCGGATGGCGGCATTGATGCCGCGACACAGCGGCTGGTTTACGACTGGGGGCCGACGCGTGGTCCAGATGGTATCAAGTTGGATACCGTGGGGCGTCTCTATGTCGCCGCAGGCTTGAATCGCCCGAATCCGCCCTATGAAACGGCAGATCCACCGACCGCAGGGATTTATGTCTTTTCGCCCGAGGGTGAATTCTTGGAATTCGTCTCGATTCCTCGTGATGAAACCACCAACTGTGCATTCGGCGGTGCCGATGGGAAAACCTTGTTCGTCACGGCGGGCGGGACCTTGTGGAGTATTCGCACAACAACGCCCGGCCAGGTGCATTGAGTGCCGCAGAGCGGTCGCCAGTTGTTTATCCTTAGTGACTATCAAGTGCTGCATGCCGCC
Source organism: Planctomycetota bacterium (assembly GCA_039027135.1). GTDB lineage: Bacteria > Planctomycetota > Planctomycetia > Pirellulales > Pirellulaceae > Rubripirellula. The sequence goes on along the minus strand of JBCCKZ010000220.1, from coordinate 1,548 downwards.
CAGACGGAAGTAGCTAATGAGTAACCATTTCCCGAGCAGGATTTCTATGAAGCGATCTGAGTTTCTCCGTCTCTGTTTTGCCGCCAGCGTAACACCTTCTCTCGGGAAGGTCTCGGCTGCCGAGTCATCGCGTCCTCGAAAGCTTGTGTTGATCGCCGGTCCGCCGAGCCACCCGCCGTTGATGCACGAGTTCCGCGCAGGAACCATGCTCCTTGATAAACGTCTGCAGTCTGTCCCAGGACTCGTTGTGGATCGTCACGAGATGGGTTGGGTTAAGGACGAAGGATCGCTTGAGGATGCTGATGCGGTCGTTTGCTTCTCGGATGGCAATGGCAAGCATCCTGTGCTTGCGGGTGAGGGACGACTTTCCACGATGGAGGGGCTCGTTGGGCGTGGCGTTGGATTTGGCTGTATGCATTTTGCAGTTGAGGTTCCCAAAGACACCGCAGGGTCACAGTTTCGGAAGATGATCGGTGGTTGTTACGAGCATGAGTGGTCTTGTAATCCGATTTGGGACGCTCGGTTTGATGTTCTCCCCGAACATCCAATCACTCGGGGCGTTGAGCCTTTCTCGGTGACCGACGAATGGTATTTCAATATGCGTTTCACGGAGGGCTTTGATGCGGAGGGGCCTCGCGAAGTCGATGGTGTACGTTTTACACCCGTTCTAGTTGCTTCACCAACTGACGATACACGCGATGGTCCCTACGTTTATCCCAAAGGGCCCTATCCACACATTGAACAGGCCAATGGACGAAAGGAAGCCGTGATGTGGTCGGTTGAACGACCAGATGGCGGGCGTGGCTTCGGGTTCACCGGTGGTCACTTTCATAAGAACTGGCAGAACGACGCCTTTCGCAAAGTCATCCTCAATGCGCTTTGCTGGGTCGCGAAAGCCGATGTGCCCGCCGGCGGTATCGAGTCGGAGCCGGTTAGTAATACAGAGATCTCACTCAATCTCGATGACAAGACGCCAAGGAAAAGAAAGAAGGCGACAGGGTAAACAAGTGCTTTCGTTAACTGGTAGTTAGACATACTTCAGCTCGCTCGTGAAGCTCCAATGACAGCTTTGCGTCCGAGAATCATCGACTAGGAATTGTCTTCCATGTTCGCGCCAATCCGAAAAATCATGTTTCAATTGTCAAGTCGTTTCGGCTTGACGACTTTGCTGATCGTGAGTTGTCTGTTGATAGGCGTTCGGCCGACGACGATCTGCGCGCAAGAGCCTGCGAATGTTAGGGAGCTACGGTTCGAACCGATCGACGCAACCCGAAGTCGGAAGGTTCCCGTTAAGGTGTATCTCGTTGATAGTGATGAACCGCTCCCAATCGTTTTGTTCTCTCATGGGCTTGGTGGTTCGCGTGAGAATAATTCTTACTTGGGAAGGCATTGGGCGGCCGCCGGATACGTTGTGGTGGCAATGCAACACGCCGGAAGTGATCAAGACATTTGGAAGTCAGTTCGGCTTGGCCGGAGGCTAGCCGCGTTAAAAGCTGCTGCCGGAGCCAAGTCGCTGGTTGATCGGTTGGCTGATGTATCGTTTGTCAT
>JBCCKZ010000219.1:0-8219 GCA_039027135.1 Planctomycetota bacterium | reverse complement strand
CCACAAACTCGCCCATCAACTCCAGTGTGATATCGGTGGGGGAAGACTTTTTTGCGACTTCCTGGCTTGGCTTCGATTCCTCTTTGGCCCTATCCGCTTTTGCCTCTTCATCTTGCTTTTTGTCGACCGGCGGTTTTTCTGCAAGTTTCTTCTCGACCTGGCTGTCGTCGGCGTGGACCACCGATACCGCAGTCAGCAACAATAGAACGGAAAGAACAATGGGGTTCGAAATAGCCATGGATGAATGACGAGGTGGGATTCTGATGAAGGGTAGATGGATAGTTTAATTGCCGCTTTTTAGCTTGGCTGAGTCAGAGTCTGTAGAGTCGATAACAAAATGAAATTCCCTTTGTATTGGTCAGCGATCTGCGTGGCGTTATTCGCAAATCCGATCCACGCCCAACAATCGTTTCGCTACCAACCCGATTGGGAATCGATTCGAAGTCGTTATGAATGCCCGAATTGGTTTCGCGACGCGAAGTTTGGAATCTTTGTGTTTTGGGGACCAGCATGCGTCCCTCAGGTAGCAAACGAGAAATATGGTGCTTGGATGTATTCCAAGGACTACGCGCCAGCTGGGGTCAAGGTTCGCCAGTACCATCGCCTTCATTTTGGGCACCAATCCAAATTTGGATACAAAGATTTTTTCCCACGCTTCAAGATGCAAAGCTTCAACCCTCAGGATTGGGTCGACCTCTTTGAAGAGTCGGGAGCCAAGTACATCGTGCCCGTTGCTGAAATGCACGATGGATACGCGATGTACGCATCCAAACACACGCGATGGAATGTGGTTGATGTCGGTCCACAAAAGGATGTGATGCGTTTGCTGGTTGATGCTGCACGCGAGCGGGAGCTCAAGGTTGGACTCTCATCGCACTTCGCGCTCAATCGTGAGTTCTATCCTAAGTGGGACCCAACATTCGACACCAATGATCCGGACTTCCATGACTTGTACTGGAAGCCAATCGAAAAAGACTCGGCTCCCAACCAAGAGTTTTTGGATCTGTGGTGGAATCGAACCACCGACATCATTGATCAATATCAGCCGGACATCTTGTGGTTCGACTTTGGCCTCGACAAGCCAGGCTTTGAATCAGTCCACAAGAAGATCATGGCGTATTACTACAACAAGGGTCTTGAATGGAAGAAGGGCGTCGTCTTTCAAGATAAGAACATGCGCAATGAATCATTTCCTGAAGACCTCATGGTTCTCGACATTGAGCGAGGTCGCCGAAATGAATTGAGTCCACTTCCTTGGCAAACCGATACGGCAGTTGGAAAAATCTCATGGACTTACGTCGTCAATGAAAACTACAAATCGTCCGACTTTCTGATCGATGAACTTGTGGACATCGTCAGTAAGAATGGCAACCTTCTTTTGTCAATCGGCCCAAAGTCCGATGGTACGATCGGTGAGAATGAAGAAAGGATTCTGAAGGACTTCGGCGAGTGGCTACGACTCAATGGAGAAGCCATCTACGGTACGCGACCATGGAAAGTCTATGGTGAGGGGCCTTCGAAATTTGCTCAGGGCAACACAGAACACAAAAACAAGCACCATACCGAATACAACGACGTCGAATCGGTCGCTGAAGATATTCGCTTTACTTCAAAGGGCGATGATCTGTTCGCCATTTCCTTGGGCTGGCCGACCGACGGAAGGTTCCAAATCAAGACACTCGCAGCTGGCAATCCCTACGATTCCCGTACGATCGCATCAGTTGACTTCCTAAGCGGAAACAATCTCATTGACTGGAGCCAAACCGACGAAGGACTTGTCATTCAAGCCTCGGGCGCCGCACCATGCGAAGCCGCCTTTGCCTTCCGGATTCGATTCTCTCAGTGACGCTAAGTCAGAATATCTTTAATCACGTGTGCCTCTTCGACTCCCGTGAGTCGCTGATCCAAGCCGCCAGAACGATAGGTAAGGTTCTGGTGATTGAGCCCCAGCAAATGCAGGATCGTGGCATGCAAATCACGGACGTGAACCGGATTCTCAGCCACGTTGAAACCTAGTTCATCGCTTTGACCGTAATTGGTTCCACCACGAACGCCGCCGCCGGCCATCCACATTGTGAACGCGTTGGGGTGGTGATCTCGGCCGTTGCCACCACTTCCCTGAGTCATGGGCGTTCGCCCGAACTCGCCACCCCAAATGATGAGCGTGTCGTCCAACATCCCTCGCGTTTTGAGGTCCTTTACCAAAGCGGCCCCCGCTTGATCAGTCGCCGCACAATTGTCTTTCAAACCACCGGTGAGGTTTCCATGCTGATCCCAGGCCTCATGATAAAGCTGAATGAATCGCACACCATTTTCGACCAAGCGACGAGCAAGCAAACAGTTATTTGCAAATGATGTCTTGCCCGGCTCAGCACCATAGGCCGTAAGCGTCTCAGCGGACTCCTGGCTTATATCCATGACCTCCGGTGCCACATCTTGCATGCGGTAGGCCATCTCATATTGATTGATTCGAGTTGAAATCTCGGGATCGCCAATGGAATCAAGCTGCATTCGGTTTAGGGCATTAATCGCGTCCAGACTCTCGCGTTGTAGATCGCGATCAACGCCTGGAGGATTGTTGAGATAGAGCACCGGTTCGCTTCCACCGCGAAACTGAACACCTTGATAAATAGTTGGTAAGAAGCCACTTCCCCAACAGGAGGCACCGCCACTAGGTCCTTTTCGCCCACTACTGAAAACAACGAAACCCGGAAGGTCTTGGCTCTCGCTGCCCAATCCGTATAGCGCCCAAGCACCCATTGAAGGCTTTCCAAATAATTGGCTGCCCGTATTCATCATCATTTGTGCGGGCGCATGATTGAATGCATCGGTTTGCATCGATCGGACGACAGCTATTTCATCCGCAATACTTGCCGTATGAGGAAGTAACTCACTGATCCATGTACCGGCCTGGCCATGCTGCGCGAACTTGAATTTTGGTCCAAGCAATTGGCTCGAGGGATCGATAAAAGCCGCTCGATAGCCGTCTAATAGCTCCGTAGGCGGCAAGGTCCCATCAAATTTTGCGAGCTCTGGCTTGTAATCCCACAAATCCAAATGACTTGGTGCACCAGCCATGAATAGGCAGATGACATTCTTCGCCTTGGCTGGGAAGTGTGGCTGTTTGTTGGCCATCAGGTCCATTCGCCCAGCTAAACCATCGTTCGCCATCATCGACTGAGCCGCAAGCGCACCCATACCTATTCCGCATTGAGATAGGAACCAACGACGGGCAACCGGATCGACTTGATTGGAAGTTTTCATTGGCCAGAAGGCTTTACCGAGGAGTTTTGACTTACTCTCCCTCCGGGAGAGTTGGCCACTGAGGTGCGGAGAGGGCGAGATCCTGGTTCATTCCCTCGCAGGCCGCTACCGAGTCCGACCTTTCCAATGGAAGCACTAGCGAGACCCTGTGTAGTTGTTGAAGATCGGCTCATGGCTTCGAAATTGTCTCATCTAGATTCAAGATCACACGAGCGATCGTGGCATACGATGCCCAGGTGATGAAGTCTTTGTCGTAGCTTCCAATGGGGCTTCGATTTGCCAGTAGTTTCTCGGCTTGCGAGGGTTCTTTGGTAAACTGCTCATACCGTCGATTGAACATAGCTTCGAGTAAACCTACCTCCTTGTCGGTAGCTGTTCGTGCCATGCACCGTAGAAACATCTCATCGATCCCCGCTCTAGTATTGTGCGACTGAGCTACACACATCGCCGCATGCCCAAGTTCAATCGCACACTGCAAAAAGATAGGCTCGTTTAGTGAAACGAGGGCTTGCAAAGGTGTGTTACTACGACCGCGTCGCACACAAGAAACCTCGCCGGTTGGAGCATCAAAGGCCGCCATAGCAGGGTAGGGCACTGATCGAAACCGAAACGTGTAGATAGCCCTTCGGTACTGCGATGCATCGGACTGTGCGAGCCAGCTCTTGGGCCCATAGCTGTTTGGTGGCTCAAATAAGAACATGGGAGCCTGAGGGAATACAGGCTTGCCGCCCACCACTGGGTTTAACAACCCACTTGCAGCCAACGCCACGTCGCGAACAACCTCGGCTGACGCTCGATAACGGGCACCTCGAGCCAACAAACGATTGCTTGGATCATGCTCCAGATCCTCTGGATGGACTTTGGTCGATTGTCGATAGACCTCGCTGCCCACGATAGATCGATGAAGGTGCTTCAGATCCCAATCGTGTTCCATCAAGTCGACGGCTAACCAATCGAGCAGTTCCTGATTCACCGGCGGCTCACCTTGCATCCCAAAGTCATCCGAAGTCGCTGTGATCCCACTCCCAAAGTATTCCTGCCATATACGATTAACGATCGAGCGAGCTGCGGTGGGACTTCGATCGTCGACCAACCATCTCGCAAAATCCAAACGATCGGGCTGGCCACTCTTGCGAGATTCGATGGGATGCAAGAATGCGGGGGTTGCGGGTGCGACCTCTTCTCGCGGACTGAGAAAGTCACCCCGTTCAAGCCGATAGGTCGTTCGAGCTTCGTCGCGTTTGCGTAGCACCAATTGAGAGGTGCCGTACGGAAAAGTCTTCCAGGCCCGCCCCATTTCTGCATCGAGAAACTGAAGCTCGGGTCGCGTCGAAACGAAGAATTCCCAGCATTCACCGAATGTCTCTTCATCTAGCTGTTTGAGATCTTGTACCGAAACAAGTTTCTCTCGCAGCTTTGAAGGCACAGCAATGGGCTCGATCGAATCAGACGTCAGGCCAAGCCTGAACCGGCCTATGTTGTGTGTATGGTTATCGTCACTATTCCATCCTCCATGACGCTGCGCAAGTGTGACCCTCAGCTGTGCAGACCCATCAACGTGAATAGGCTCGGCAAGCTTCAACCAGGCGGTTTGCGGCTCGTTGCGACGACCTACCCCGCGATCACCTCGCCACGCCGTCTTTTCATCATTGTCAATCAGAAAACTAACGTCGCCGGAAACGCGATTCGGATCAGGCTTCTTGAAGTGATACCTTGGTTGAAGCCTTTCTTTATCCGGGTGGATTGTCGCCTCGGCGTTGTCAAAACTAACCGTCTTCCATTGGTTGTCTCGGCTACGCCTATATTGCAACCGTACCTCGCTGAGCGCCCAAGTTCCATCGATGCTCCTTCCAGGCCCCCCATGAGGAAGATTTGGATCACGCAATAGTTCGAGACGCATCCAGCGAATTTGGTTCATGTCAACCTCCATGTCCGCCTGCGGCGCTGCACGCGAAGGTGAATAACCTTGTCCGAGATAGCTTCCATCAGGGTAGCGAAGGAACTTCTGTCCGCTGACGGTTTCTTCAATGAAATCCAGCTCAGGTATCGTCCATTCCGCTTCGTCGACTTGCCTCTCCAAGGCATCTTTCGTTGCCTTCATCCAAGCAAGAAAGTCACGTTGAACGGAATCATGTGCATTGAGAGTTTCTTGCCTTGCCGCCAGAACCATCGCTTGAGTCTGATCGGCGTCCGCTAACTCTTTATCTGTGTAGACCGTCATGCAGGCTTCATGACTGTCATTGAGAAATGCGAACATCGAATAGTAGTCCGTATGAGAGATCGGATCGTACTTATGCGAATGACACTGGGCACATTGCACAGTCATCCCCAAAACAGACTTTCCGATCGCATCCATCCGATCGTACATTGCTTCCATACGAAATTGTTCTGGATCAACTCCTCCCTCTTCATTGATCATTGAGTTTCGCAAGAATCCGGTTGCTACGAGATCATCCTGGCTTGGACTAGGAAGCAAATCACCCGCTATCTGCTTTACGATGAACTCATCGTAGGGAAGGTTTTCGTTGAAAGCGTTGATCACCCAATCACGATAAAAGTGAACAAAGCGGGGTTTATCTTTCTCGAACCCGTCGCTGTCGGCGTACCTCGCCGCATCCAGCCAAACGCGAGCCCATCGCTCACCGTAGTGTTGCGAGCTCAAAAGGGTTTCGAGATAGTTTGACAAGTCCTCGGGTTCATTCGATTCGACTAAACGCTCAACGTCATCGACCAATGGTGGAAGACCAATCACATCGAGGCAAAGTCTTCGTAGGAGTGTCCGACGGTCTGCGGGCGGATTCACCCGAAGAACCGTTCCCGACAGCTTTTCTTTGATCAATTTGTCGATGACGTCGCTAGCGTCATCTGCTTGGAAACGCCGTTTCTTAGGAGGCTGAAATGCCCAGTGCTTTTCGTACTCAGCACCCTGTCCTATCCAGCGACGAATCAGATCACGCTGGGTATCATCGAGCGACATGCCCGTCTCGGGAGGCGGCATCACTAGATCCGGATCATCGCTCGAGATACGAACCCAGACTTCACTTTCATCAAACGATCCCGGTACGATCGCTGAGTAGCCTCCAAGGTCCTCGGTGGCGGATCCACTTTGATCTAGACGGAGGTCAGCTTCACGGGTTGCCTCATCGGGTCCGTGACACGCAAAACACATGTTCGATAGGAGAGGACGGATGTCAGTCGCATAACGAACTGGCTTGTCTTCGGCATGTACCGTCTGTAGCGATTGCAGAGGCACCATATTCAAGAGCAGACCGAATATCCACAGATGCTCCCTCATCATGCATCGAGATGGACGGCTGTTGCGACTCATTGGATGGCGGTTTTTGCGGAATCGGCGGACCCTACAGTTTAGCGCCTCCTGGCGGGCAGCTCCAAATTTCTGCCTGCTGTCGATGGTTGGATCATCCCAAGATGTCAGCTCGCAGCGACTGCAACAGTTGGACTGCCGACTGGATTTCCGCCAGTTGGCGTTCGGGCTCCTGGGGAATCTCACGCTCAATGGTGAGCGGCCCCGCATAACCGATTTCTTTGAGCAAACGCAGATAAGCCGCAACATCGACCTGTCCTTGACCCAAGGGCACTTCGGCTCCCCAGGTTTCCCCAGGCTGCTCGCTCCAAGTGGCATCCTTGCAGTGCACGCTTCTTACGTGACCGGCAACTTTTCGCAATGCATCAAGCGGTTCGCTGACGCCATACAGGATCATGTTGGCCGGATCAAAGTTGATCTTCAAATTCTCGCGTTCGGTTCGCTCAATAAAGCCGAGCAGACCGTCGGCTGTCTCTTGCCCCGTTTCCAAATGGACAAACTGATCTTGTTCGGCACAGTGATCGCATAACTCCTGTGTAGCCTTAACGATCGATTCGTACTCGGGATGGGAAACGTCTTCAGGTACGGCTCCGAGGTGAAGAGCAACGGTGTCACACTCTAACTTCGAAGCGAAATCGGAGATCTCGATCATCTCTTGAAGACGACTTTCTCGAGTCGCTTTAGGAACAAGACCGATTGTTTCGATAACGGTTGGGATATCCGCATAGCTCTCACCTTCAAAGCCACCAAAGACGGCAGTGCATTGAACGCCGATCTCGTTCAACTGCTTTTGCAGCCGGTCAGCGGCTTCATGAGTGCGATTGCCAGGGTGTGGCGCATGCAATTGAATGGTGGGGACTTTGAGTTTCTCGATCACCGACCAATCCACGCCGAGTCCTGCATCCAGCGAGGCAAATACACCAATGGGCCACATGATTTAGATCCTGATCGAGTGCTTTGAAACGTGTCGAGCCCTCTCGGGCTTCCCGGCAACTTGAACTTGAACTTGAACTTGAACTTGAACTTGAACTTGAACTTGAACTGAGGACGGACGAGGCCAGTCAGCTCAGAGTTTAGGCTCAAGTTCGAGTTTAAGAAGCAATTTGAAAACATCCTCCCGCTTGCGGGAGGGTAAAGAGAACTTTCAAACAGTTCCTAAATTTGAGTTCGAGTTTTGCTTATCGATAACGACTAGAGAGTTTCGCTTGAGAAATCGCGATCTTCGCCATCACCGCCCTCGCGTCCATCTCCGCCTAAGGATAACACTTCGAAAGGCTGCGTGCTGCCGGGGCTCAAGTACTCGTAGGGCCGATCCCATGGATCCAAAGGCACCTTGTTAATAAATCCATCCGGCCAGCTATCCGTTCCATCAACCAAGACTTCAAGACCTTCATCGGTTGTTGGGTATCTTCCCTGGTCGGCATAGAAGGAATCAATGGCACCGACCAACCGAGCGATCTCCCCCTTGGCCGCATTCTGTTTGGCATTGATGAGATAGCCTCGCGTACGCACTGCTACCAAACCAGCGAGCATACCCAAGATCACCATGACCACAATCAATTCAACGAGCGAAAAGGCTCGTCGAGTGACATTTCGATCATCATTGCACCACATTACCCGCCTCCAAAAT